>CAYOXJ010000049.1:0-8240 GCA_964407905.1 uncultured Thermoplasmata archaeon | reverse complement strand
CATCCGGCGTGAGCATGTTCGAGCCCGTCCACGGGTCCGCGCCGGACATCGCAGGCACGGGACAAGCGAACCCCATTGGCGCAATCCTCTCCGCAGCACTGATGCTCGAGACGCTCGGCCACAAGAACGCGGCTTGCTCGATTGAAAAAGCCGTCAAGGAGATCCTGAGAGGCGGGAAACACCGAACCGCAGACATCGGTGGCAAAACATCCACCTCCAAGATGGGCGATGCGATAGTTGCCGAGCTGAAAAAGAAGTGACGGCGGCCAGTGGGTACTGCACGGAAGGCGGTCTCAGATGTCTTTTAGGCATAGTTATAAGTACGCCTAATCCAATTTGAATTAAAACGGGACATACGGGTGGATGGGATGACGCAACAGATTCTGCCTCTTCCGAAGGAGAAGGCCACAGAGATTGGAGAGTTCCTCACGAACAACGTATCGAGAGCTGTGGTCTACACACTGCTCCATACACAGCCCTTGACCAGAAAGGAAATCGAAAGGAGCCCTTTGACAGACTCGATGAGAAGATTGTCCCTCAGTGCGCAGACCAGACCACTCAAAGATAAGAGTTCAGTCCAGATGCGCACTTTGCTGGCCAAGGGCGTGGACTGTGGCGTTCTGCTGCCTGTTATGTCCAGGCGACAGAACTACTATTTCCTGAACTCCGATCTGAGAATAGAACCTGTGCCGATCCGCGAGGGCCAGCAGGCAGAAGATGAGACTGTGCTCAACGCGTATCTGGACAGGTCCTACGCTCACACCCCGGGCCAGGCGGTCCTTCCTGGCTGGGGCACCGCCGCCGACCACACGATACTTCCGGTCCCATACATCGACACTCCGAAGTCTCTCGTGCTGTGGCTCAGCTGGCTGGTCACGCCGACGAGGAGAGAGGACCTGAACCACATAAGCATGAATGGCTTCACCACGAGGCCGAAACTGCGCAAAGACCTGGGATTCTGGGCAGACAGGATCGTGGCCAAGGAAGGAATCCCAGCTGGCATACTCGAACGGGATGACGGCCAGATAAGATACCAGTTCTCGGCTTTCTCCTTTTCGAAGTACAAGATGAAGAAGGAAGAGGAAGCGGCAAAGAAGAAGTCCTGGACCGGATTCCCCCCGTCTTTTTGGTTCACTCGGACCTATGAGCCACTCAGATGCATCATGGGGGCGTCGAGGTACGTAGGGGACAAGAAGCCCGAGGCGACGCCATGCATGGTGCTCGAAGAGCTGGCGAAGGAGAGCCCGACCATAGTTGAGAAGAACAGGAAGGAGTTCCTGGAGGTCAACTTCCTGGAGCGAATGAGCTTCTACGCTGTGTACCATTCTTCTGGCGATCCGGCAGTCAAGATATCGGCCGACTCGCTTGTGCCGGAAAAGGTCACTTACAACGCGCCCGAGCACCCGCTTGTATGGATTGCGAGGACTGACGAGGAATATGCCGGGGCGAGGCTGGATTTCAGGCACGAAGCGGCGAAGATGTTCATGGCGAAGAAGTCGAAAGAGGACCAGATTGCCTATCTTGAGAAGATGCTGAGGGACCTTGCCATGGACAGAATTGGCAAGGTGCTGGAAGATCATGAGAGAGCTCTGGCCAAGGAACTAGAGAAGCTCAGGATGAAGTCGTTCGGCCTTGGTGCTGAATCGATCACAGCAGTTGCTGGGCTTGAGCTGGATAGGGAGAAAATCCTGACCGAGAAGCACCACTTTGAGAAGTTCATGGAACTTCTCGTGCCAGGATCGATTCCAAGGAAGAAGCGGCTGGAGACAGAGGAGCTCCTGGCAGCAATCGAGAAAGGAGCTGGCTCCGAAAAGGAATCCCCGAGCGAATCTCGGCCGGAATAGGAGAGCTGAGCAGCGACCGCTTGTTCGCCTATCAAGTCCACTTAGGCCCTCGTAGAGGGCCTAATTCATAGCGCGTTGACGGCTTAGCCTAGCTCCATCTCCAACTCAACTACGTATTAGTGAAATCCAATCTGCGACTACATGACACTTAAGTGGTCAAGCCAACCTTGCACAAGAAGAGCTTTGTAAGAAGACAGTTATTAGCCATTCGATAGGAGAAACATAAGGACGTATCAGCAAACATAAGGTAGCACTTATGGGTTGCTTATAGATGTGGCATCATGCTAACACCAAGGGAAAGGGAAATACTCGAGATTCTAAAACAAGGCATATGCTCGCCGACACTGCTCGCAACCAAGCTTGGCATCACTCAGTCTGGAGCAACCCAGGCTCTGCAGAAGCTCGAAAAGAAGGGAGCAGTGACAAGGACCAAGGCTGGAAGGAACGTCTTCTATCGTCCGACTGAAGAGGAAACACCCAAACCCGAGCCTATTCTCGATGAAGACATGGAGCTGATAAAGGAATCGTATCACGCGCTCTCGAGGGTCTGGTCGCACGTCCTCAGACTGGACTTGTCCCATGAAGAACTAGCAAAGGTGAGAGAAGCGAGGAATCTCCTAGAGGAGATTCTTGTAAAACGAGGCAAGAGCCTGGAGTGAGAACAACGGACCTGGCCAGGACGATGCTATCTCAATACGTCTCCTGCCTTCTTCGGATTGTCTACGGTGACAATCAGCTCCGTCATCCCTTCATCTTTGCTGAGTATGTAGATCGAATCGACATTCACCATTGCCCTGGCGAGCTTCCGGGCCACCTTGCCCAGCTCACCAGGCCTGTCGGGCATCCTGAGGAGGATGACGTCTCTCAGATCGTAGCCTATGCCAGATCGGGACAGCACCGATTTCGTGGTCATCTCGTCATCGGTCACGATCTTGATCATTGGCCGATCGTTCGCCCTCTCGCTCGCTATTGCCTTGATGTTCACGCCATTGTTGCCCAACATCTCGCAGACCTTCGCCAGCTCTCCGGGCTTATTCTGGACGTAGACGTCGAATTCCTTCAAGATCTCACCCCTCGGACATTGTAATGACGGACCAGCCCAAAAAGCGTTTCACTGACGGGTGCGGTCGATGCCGGGCTGATCATTGGGGCGTAGACGGGAGCCGCACCCATCTGGTCACCCACCAATACGCAAGGTATGTGGCGTTGACAGTGGAGATCACAAGCACGATGAGGTACCACAGCAGCCAGTCACCACCGATGCCGCCGAATGAGCCGAATATCGTGGCCAGGGTGTTCGGGACCAGAACGGCCGTCCCGAGGACCGTGAGCCACGTTATCACCATCGCCATCCGGTTGTTCAACACCTGAAGCTGATTGTTGTACAGGGCCTGGAGCACCTCGAGCCCCGAGGCCAGAACCTCCGACATATGCTCGCTGAGGGAGATCTGTCTGTTGACGTCCTCCACGAGGAGGCCTATCTGGGCAAGCGTTCTTGAGTTGTCCGAGACGAGCTCAGCATCGCCATATCTCAGGGAGTGAAGGACGTCCATTGTCCTCCAGAGCGTGTTGAGGTAGGTGATCAGGGCGTGCTTCATCTGGTAGATCTTCTTGCCAATCTCAAGCCGAGGCGAAGAGGGGTCCAATAGCAGCGCGCTCATAGCATCCGCCTGTTCCTCGATCTCCCTCAAGTGCTCGAAGTTGTAGGAGTTGTTCTCGTCCAGAATGCGCACGAGCAACATGGTGAGCCTGTCAGGCTGGGACATCCCTTGCGGGAACTTCCTCATGAACGAGTCCGCATACCTAGAGAAGAGCACCAGCCTCTCCACATCACAACTGTGGATTGTGACTATCAGGTCCTTCCTCACCAGTATCAACAGCGGATAGGCCACTATGTCCAGACGCGAGATCTTGACCGCGGGCACAACTATGGCGAGCTCGGTGTCCCTGTCCTCGAATGCCGCATAATAGCCCTTGAGCACAGTGGGCACGAGCGAGGCACTGAAACCGAGCTTCACGGCGATCTCTGATCCATCCTTCACGAGGTCGTCGACGGTGAAGTTGATCCATGCAAGTGTTGAACTCTGAAGTGTGGATATGAACTCCGTCGGGGAATCGCCTAACACCCTCAAGGGCTTCCCCGCATGTGGAAGAGCCACGCAGATCGCTCTAGGGCTCTTCGCTCTTGGTCCGCCTTCTCCTGGGGCACAAGCCGCCCGCGAATCGTCCCCTCCAGCAACTCTGGAATCTCTTGAGGCCAACTTCCTCTCCTTCACGTACAACTGGAAGCCCCCTAGATGATTTGATGACTGTCCAATCCCTGTATCTCCCATGAGACTTGAATACTTCTGCTCGATGATTTGCATTTCAGCGCCATGCTCCCACTGTGCATCCTTTTAATACTCTTCCATCCATTTCAACGACGGTCTCGATGAGAGCACTCCTCATTCATGCTGACAGGTTCGAATACGAGGTCAAGGAGCCCACCAAGATGGCAGAGGAGCTTCCGAAAGGTCATCCCAAGAGGCACCAATTCAAGGAGGTCCTGGTTGCCTTCTCGACCATAGAGTCCTCTGACGATGACGTGGAGACAATCGCCGAGAACGCCTCCGCCGACTTCGCCGATGTGTTCTCGAAAGTGAGGGCCGAAAAGCTCGTGCTGTATCCTTACGCTCACCTAAGCCCGAACCTCGCATCGCCCAAGCTAGCTGTCGATGTGCTCAAGACGATTGAAGCCAAGCTCAGGGAAAAGGGCATCGATGTGCACAGATCTCCCTTCGGATGGTACAAGGCTTTCGAGATAGGCTGCAAGGGCCACCCGCTCTCGGAACTGTCAAGGGAATTCACCGCCGAGAAGAAGGTCACAAGAGAGGAGGTCGTGGAGAAGATTTCGAGGACTTACCTTCTTCTGACTCCTGACGGCCAGGAGCACCCTCTTGACCTGGAACGCGTTGATGATGCGAAGATACTGGACAAGTACCCTGCCCTGAAGAAGTTCATCATATCAGAGGAAATCGGCCGCGCCAAGAGCGAGGAGCCTCCGTCGATCAAGGCAATGCAGAAGCTAGAACTCCTGGACTACGAGGAGGCGAGCGATCGGGGCCATTTCAGGATGTTCCCCAAGGGACATCTGGTCTTCAGTTTGCTCGAGAAATGGGCTGAGCAGATCGCGGTCGAGAGGATAGGGGCAATACAGATCGATACTCCGATCCTGTACGATTGGTCCCTCCCAGACATACGTAGCCAGGGAATGTCGTTCCACGAAAGGCACTACACCTTGAAGACCGAGGAGAACAGAGAGTTCGTCCTCAGGTTCGCCGGGGACTTCGGCCTGTTCAGGATGATGAAAGGCGCAACACTGAGCTACAGAAACCTCCCCCTTCGGATATATGAGTTCTCAAAGAGCTTCAGGCTGGAACAGAGTGGAGAGCTCACAGGCCTAAAAAGGCTCAGGGCGTTCCACATGCCGGATGTCCACTGTTTCACAAAGGACATCGAAGACGGTTGGAAGGAGTACATGCTCCTGTACAAGAACTACTCCGATCTGGCCGATGCGACAGGCGTTGAGTACGCCGTGGCCTTTAGGATAGTGAAGGAGTTCTACGAGAAGTACAAGGGCAATCTGATCGAGCTCCTGAGATATTCCAAGAGGCCTGCACTGATCGAGGTGCTCTCTGAGATGAAACACTACTGGGCTGTGAAGCACGAGTTCCAGGGCGTGGACTCGGTCGGAGGGGCGATCCAGCTGAGCACCGTTCAGCTGGATGTCGAGGATGCGGAAAGATACGGCATTGTGTACGCGGATGCCGATGGAAAGAAGAAGGGCTGCATAATCTGCCACTCCTCAATAGGCTCGATAGAGAGATGGATTTACGTTCTGCTGGAAGAGGCTCTGAAACAGCAGAAGCCTTCGCTGCCGTTCTGGCTCGCGCCAACACAGATCAGGCTGATTCCGGTTGGTGCCGAGTTCGTGGGCGACTGCGAGAAGATCGCGAATTCCCTCGATGCGCGGGTTGACATCGATGACATGGATGACAAGGTTGGGAAGAAGATACGAAATGCAGAGATGGAATGGATCAACATGATCATTGTCGTTGGCGAGAAGGAGAGAGCATCCAGCCAACTGCCAGTTCGCATGAGAAGCGGAGAGGTGAAGGCGATGACCCTCGCGCAGCTGAAGTCGGAGATCGAGCGACTCACGAAAGGATATCCGAAAGCAAGACTGCCTCTCCCAACGTACCTCTCGAAGAGGCCTGCGTTCAGAGGCTAGGTCGGGCTAGCGGTTGTCCTCGTCGCCCCAGATGAACTTGTGGAGCTGGGGGAGCACTCTGGCATCCAGGCCATCCCTGAGCACATTCTCGGCAAGGGCCTTGAGATCCTTTCCTCCCACAGGGGTGAAGACGACTTCGCACCTGGGCGCGTACTCCTTGAGGATCTCCTTGGCGTACTCGTAGTCCCTGTCGTCTGCGACTATGAACTTGAGCTGATCAGTTGGCCCGAGCGCCTCGATGTTCTCGAAGAGCATCTTCTCCGCCTCGCCCGAACTCGGGCACTTGATGTCCATGCTTATTGTGAGGTTCTCAACGCATGGCAGTTCGTCAAGGGGCATCGCTCCGTTCGTCTCGAGCACGACGTGATACCCCTCGTCGAGAAGCTTCTTGACCAGTTTCGGAGCGTCCTTCTGGGCGAGAGGTTCTCCGCCGGTTAGGCAAACGTGTCTGCATCTCAGCTGACCAACTCTCTTCATTATTGCCTCGAGAGCCATCTGTTCCCCCTTGTCGAAGGCCTGCGGAGTATCACAGTATGTGCATCTCAGGGGACAGCCAGATGTTCTTATGAATGTAGTGGGGGCGCCGATTGTCAGCCCTTCGCCTTGAAGGGACTTGAATATCGAGTATATCTTCATCGATTCACCTCATACTCCAATGGGTCCTTGATACCAGCCTCCTTGAAGCCCCGGAGTCTCAGCAGACAGGAATCGCACTTTCCACATGCCTTGATACCGCCTTTGTAACAGCTCCATGTCAGTTCGAGAGGAACCCTCAGCCTCACCGCCTCTCGGACGATTTCCGCCTTTGATTTGTGAAGTATCGGCGCCTCGACCCTGATCCCGCGCCCTTCTCTCCCCGCCTTCGTGCCCACGTCTAGCATCTTCTGAAATGCGTCTATGAATTCGGGAGTGCAGTCCGGATAACCGCTGAAATCAACGGCATTCGCTGCGATGAACACGGCTTCCGCACCCACGCTCTCTGCGACTGAAGCTGCTATGCCGAGGAAGATGATATTCCTCGATGGGACATAAGTGCTTGGCACACCCGAGGGCATCTCCTCCTTGCTCCCCCTGGTTGGAATCGAGATCGACGGCATCGTCAAGGAACTCCTCAACAGCCCGCCCAGATTCAAGGGAATGACCACGTGATCTCTGATCTTGAAATGAGAGGCGATTCTCCTCGCACTGCTCAGCTCACGCCTGTGCTTCTGGCCATAATCGAATGTAAGAGCCACGACCTCAAAGGCCCGTTCCTTTGCCATCGCAAGGACTGTGGAGGAGTCGAGGCCGCCGGACAGAAGCACGATTGCCTGGAGCATCTGAAGACACCTTGGCATCACAGCTCGCGCACTATCCACGCGCCCTGTCCTCGGCCTTCGTCGACCCCTACCTCTATCCTCTTGACGTTCCCGGGGAATTTCACCTTCTCGATCACCCTGTTAAGGACGAAACTGGCAAGCATCTCAGCAGAGGCGACGTCGAGGTCCAGCAGAATGCAGTCCGAGACGGGAAAGATGAACTTCTTGCCTCCAACAAGGTACTCGACGGATTCCTCCGTAACCTTGACACCCGGATCTCTCTTCGGGACGATGACCCGATGGTCCAACTCCGAAGCAATCCCTCGAAGGAGTTCCTTGACACTGATGAAGTCCATTATCACGCCGTCCGGGCCCATCTCCCCTTCGACCGTGGCGTTTATCGCGTAGTCGTGTCCGTGAAGCCTGCCGCATTTCACGTGCCCCGGGATGATGTGCGTCGCGGAGAACGTTATCTTGGAGCTCCAACCATTGATCTCCAGCCTCATCAATATGGGATAGCCCAAGAGGCATTATAATAGTTTCAGGCCCTTTCATGCGCTCTATTCCTAACCTCAGCCAGACCAGCCGCAAGAAGCACGGAATCGACGAAATTGGCCTTTGCCCGAGATGTGTCGACGAACACTGGGGCCATGTTCACGATCGGAGCGCCGTATGCCCTGCACTCTCCGACGAAATGCAACGATCTGAACATGAGGTTGCCAACGACGCCGTCAGGCGCAACGAGGAGGTCGCATTCTCTGATGGCGTCTTCGATGAGGATTGCATAATGCTTGGCATCTTGGCCCTCAGCCGCGAGAGCGGCGGCGA
>CAYOXJ010000048.1:0-8470 GCA_964407905.1 uncultured Thermoplasmata archaeon | reverse complement strand
TAGAGCAGCTGACTTGTAATCAGCAGGTCGGGAGTTCAAATCTCCCCGGTGGCTCCAAGGATTCTCCTCTCGATTACATCAAAAGAACTGGCTTGCTGGGCCTCAGGGAGTACTTCTTGCACTTGTAGCAGTACCACTCGTTGTACTCAGAGACGTACTTCATCTCCTCGCTGCATACCGGACAGGTCTTCTTCTCGCCGTGCGCGTCGCCGCAGTACCCTTTCGGGGCGTACTCCTTGCAGGCAGAGCAGTAATGCCTCGAGTACTTCTCGATCCACCTCAGAGGCTCGTGACACTTCGGACACGACAGCTCCTTCGGCTTCGTGGGCTCCTTCTTCTTGTGGAACGGGTACCTTTTGCAGGTGTAGCAGTACCACTCATTGTACTTGCCGATGAACTTCAGGCTCGCAGAACAATCGGGACAGACCTTCACTTCGGGAACGGTCCTTTGGGCCTCGGCCGAGGGCTTCACAGGGGCCTCTTTGGGAGCGTACTTTCTGCAGCCGTAACAGTAGTGCCTCTGGTATTTCTCGATGAACTTCAGAGGCTGGCCGCAGACCGAGCACATCTTCACCTCGATCGGCTTGACCTTCTTCTCCTCGACGATCTGGACCGGAGCGGTCTCCTTGACAATCGGCGGCTCCGTCCTGAGCCCGATTGCAGGAGCAATTGCAGGCGCGATGTCCGGCACATGCGTGCGCGCCTCGTCAAGTAGTGTCTGAGCTTCGTTTGCCTTGGACTCTTCCTCAGCCGCTGAAGCATCCTCCGGGTAGTTCTCACAGACATAACAGTATAGCTTGCCATCACCGATGAACTCGAGGGTGGCGCCGCAGTTCTTGCACAGCTGCGACTCTTCATCCAGCGCTCGCAGTTCCTCAGCGATGGTCTCAGCCTTCTCCTCATTGACTGGTTCTTTCGCATCGGAGATGGCTTCCTCGACATGTTCGTTGGCATTGTCTTCAATGTAGGTGTTGCAGCCGTAGCAGTACCACTTCTCAACGTGCTCGATGAAGAACGGCTCTTCCCCACATTTCGGACACTTAGAGGCTTCCATCGCAGATACACTCCAAGCTCAGAGGCCTGATGCCTCCTCCTTGCTCTGCGAATTCTACCGACCTTGAGCGTATATAACCGTGTTTTTCTGGGAATCAACCTTGATAACACACTGGCTTCTTGAACAAATGTCCTGAAATTCTCGAACAGGCCCCGCGTAGCCTACATGTAGCCGAGCTCCAGAAGACGCGGGCAGGGCATGGAGGCTCCGAACAAGAAGGAAGGCAGGGTTGAGTCATGAGAGGAATGAACAGGACTGTGTGCTTGAAGGAGGACTGCGCCGGAGGCATCGAGGGGCTGCCTTTGCAGCTGCTGATCATGGTCGTCGTTGCGGGGCTCGGGCTGACCATTATTGTGGGATGGATGAACTCGATATCCGCACCGCACTCAATAGGCGAAGTGTTCGTGAGCCCGTCGGAAGTCCTCGTCTATGATGCGGACGGGGATGGGCTCTACACCAAGAGCGACATCATTCTCACGATCACTGTCACGGATCAGAGCGGCGATAGGCTCGAGGGCGCGACGGTCATGCTAGATGGGGCCAACGTGAAGACGAGCAGCGGGGGTGTTGTGAGAGGAGTGACGGACACTCACGGCCAGGTTGTCTTCAGCGGGCTGCAGGTGGAGCAGTTCGGCTCGAAGCTGACGACCATCACTGTGACCGTCGCGAAGGGGGACTACGGAATTGACGCGAGCTACGAAATACCCGTGATACCGAGCTGATCCCAGATGAGACCGCGCGGAGACTGCTCGGCAATCGAGGCGATACCCCTCAGGCTCATGATCGTCGCAATCGTCGCGTCGCTCTCGATCGTGCCCGCTGCGGACATGCTGCAGAGCCTGAAGAACAGGGAGTTCGTCGGGAGGGCGTTGATACAGCTTGAGGACCTCGTCACCGCTGCAGAGATACTAGCGATCGAAGGCCCCGGAGGCGCGAGAACACTAGCCCTTGACTTCAGGGGGGATGGGCCCATGAGGTTCAGGGGGCTGCACATCGGCGACGGGAATGGCGGGCCGAACATGTCGGCCGCAGTTCTCGAGCTCTCGAACGGAGCTGCGATCGTCCGCATGGCGGATTCTCCGCCGGTCTGGCTGAGGTCAGGAGTCGGAGAGAGCCTTGAGATCATGTCACCCATCTTTGAGCTGAGAATGTGCGGGACGCTCGAGGGGCACACATTCTT
Source organism: uncultured Thermoplasmata archaeon (assembly GCA_964407905.1). Lineage (GTDB taxonomy): Archaea > Thermoplasmatota > Thermoplasmata > UBA10834 > UBA10834 > COMBO-56-21. Next base: position 6,236 of record CAYOXJ010000048.1, on the reverse strand, counting down.
TGTGCTCGTGGAGGCACGTTGATGGATTTCATCGTCTCAAAGGTCGCAATGTCGGTGTGCGCGCTTCTCATCGTCTCGGTGCTAGCTGGCGCTTTCGGCTCAGAGAGATTCGTCGACAAAGATGCAGAGCTCGAGGGCATCGCCGAGGACCTCACCCTTCTGGCGGAGAGAGTCTGGCGTTCAGGTTCTGAAGTCAGATTGACGTGGTCGGTACCATTCTTATCTACGGGGGAAGAGATTGAGATGACAATCGAGAACAGTGTGGTCTGGGCGAGGAGTGCAACCGATCTCGCCGTTCGAATGCCATCCTGCGGGCTGCACACATGGGCCTGGGACAATTCCGAGCTTAATTCTACAATGGCCAAGGAGCTGGACTCCCATGCTCATGAGGTGAAGGTGAGATCCGGCCAGAGCTTGGAGCTGAGAACCGAGCGTGTCCTTTTCGAGAGTCAGACAAAGCTGATGGTGTTCGTGTCACTCATCGACTAGCGCTTCTTCGAGAACTTCTGGGCCAATTCTGCAACTGCCTCGATGAACACATTCGCCTCCTCAATTGAATTGTATATGTACACGGATGCGCGCGCGCATCCATCGATGCCGCGAGCGTGGAAATACGGATGGCAGCAGTGCATGCCAGACCGCATCATGATGTTCTTGGAATTGTCGAGGATCATCGCGACATCGTGCGCGGAGAGGTTGCTCACATTGAAGCTGAAGATCCCTCCCCTGAGGTTCGGGTCCACGGGCTTCAGAATACGAATTCCAGGCACGTTGGCCAGGGCGTGAGTGATGCGTTTGTTGAGCGAGATCTCGTGCTCCAGTATTTCGTCCATGCCGATTGACGAGAGATAGTCGAGCGCAGCTCCAGTGCCAACTATTCCAGAGTAGTTCTGGAGTCCTGTCTCGAACCGCTCAGGGGCCGGGAGCAACTTGTACGAATCGTAGTTCGTGTCTGTGACTCCGTGGCCGCCATACATGATTGGCTGGAGCCCATCAGAAAGCTCGGCTCGGCAGTAGAAGATCCCGACGCCTGATGGCCCGCACATCTTGTGAGCAGATGCGGCCAGATAATCTGCGCCCAGCCCCTGCAGGTCGATCTTCCTGCTCGGAGCGGCCTGAGCTGCATCGAAGAGCACCTTGGAACCATAGGCGTGCGCTATGCGAACGATCTCCCCTGCAGGAAGGGTGTACCCCGTGACATTTGAGGTCAGGCACATCGCAACCAACCTGACCTTCTTGCTCATCGCCTTCTCGAAAGCCTCGATGTCAAACGTTCCATCGGGGGACGACTTCACGATCTTGTGCTTCACGCCAACCGTCTCGACCATTCTCAGGAGGGGCACGTGGACCGAGTTATGCTCGTAGTCCGTCGTGACGACCTCGTCCCCTTTCTTCAGACCTGAGCAACGTATGACTGTGTTCAGGCCCTCCGTGGTGTTCTTCATGAATGCGATTTCCGATGGGGTTTCTGCGTTGAGGAACTCCGCGGCCTTCGTCCTGACCTCATCGCACCTCAGCGAGACCTCAGTCGCAAGCTTGTGAACGCTCCTCCCCGCGCATGCCGGGAAGGCGTCGTAATACTCTCTGACGGCCTCTGTCACCTGCCTTGGCCTGAGTGTCTGGCAAGCGTTGTCAAAGTATATTGGGACTCTGCCTCCCATGTCCCGTTTCAGGACCGCGAAATCCTCTCTGATCTTCTTGACGTCCATTCGGCTCCGCCAGTGATAGCCATAGGCGGGTATTAGTCATTTGCAGTTTACGCTGGGCCAGACTGACTCGACGCCAAAACCTTAAAAGAGGCCTCCTCAATCCCGTAGAGTTGTCATGACAGCCAGTGCCAAGAAGAGGATATACTTCGACCACAGCGCGACAACTCAGGTACTGCCCGAAGTGATGGAGGCGATGAGGCCTTACTTCTCGGACATCTACGGCAACGCCTCATCGATACATTCGGTCGGACGCGAAGCGAAAGCTGCCCTCGAGGAGGCAAGGAAAAGCGTTGCCGCTCTCCTGAACGCGGAGCCTCAGGAAATCGTCTTCACGTCGGGGGGAACCGAGTCGGACAACCTCGCAATCAAGGGGGTCGCGATGTACAAAGGCAAGACAAGAGGCCATGTGATAGCGACGAAGATCGAGCACCACGCTGTCCTCGAGACCTGCGACTATCTCAAGAGGTTCGGATTTGAGGTGACCGTTGTTCCGGTCTCTCCGGACGGCTTGGTCGATCCCGGCGATGTCGAACGTGCCGTAAGAAATGACACAGTGCTCATCACGGTCATGATGGCGAACAATGAGATCGGCACAATACAGCCCATCAGGGAGATCGGGAGCATTGCCCAGTCCAGAGGGATACCGTTCCACACGGATGCGGTGCAGGCGATAGGCAAGCTGCCGGTCGATGTGAAAGCTGACAACGTCGATCTGCTGTCACTGTCCGCCCACAAGTTCCATGGCCCGAAGGGGGTTGGTGCGCTCTATGTCAGAAGGGGCACCAAAATCGAGCCCATCATACATGGCGGCGGGCAGGAACGCGGCCTGAGGTCGTCCACTCAGAATGTCGCGGGGGCGGTCGGGCTTGGCAAGGCGGCCGAGATAGCCAAGCGAGATCTCGAACCCACCGCAGCGAAGATGCGAGTGCTCAGGGACAAGATGCTCAAGGAAGTCCCTGAGCAAGTGCCCAATGCCTATGTCAACGGCCACGCGACCAGACGGTTGGTCAACAACGCGCATTTCAGGTTCGATTTCATAGAAGGTGAGAGCCTCGTGCTTCAGCTGGATTTCAAAGGAATCGCCACATCCACAGGCTCCGCGTGCTCCACAGGGTCGCTCGAGCCCTCCCATGTTCTGCTAGCGCTTGGCCTCACGCATGAGCAGGCCCATGGCAGCCTCAGAATCACACTGGGACGGGAAAACACTCAAGAGGAGGTAGACTACTTACTACAAGTACTGCCTGAAGTGGTCTCCAAACTCAGGGCGATATCGCCATTCAGTGCAGAAAGACCGATGGGGCAGGGCGAAGGTGGTAGCTGTGTATAGTGAGAAGGTCATGGAGCACTTCGCAAACCCGAGGAATGTGGGCGAGATACCCGATGCCGACGGGATAGGCAAGGTGGGCAACCCGCAATGCGGCGACGTGATGTGGCTCTACATCAAGGTGAAGGACAACATAATCACGGACATCAAATTCAAGACTTTCGGCTGTGGTGCCGCGATAGCAACGAGCTCCATGATCACGGAGATCGCGAAGGGCAAGACGATCGAGGAGGCCAAGAAGATCAGCCGACAAGATGTCGCGGATTCCCTGGACGGCCTGCCACCAGTCAAGATGCACTGTTCCAACCTCGCGGCCGACGCGCTGAGGGAGGCAATCAAGGACTACGAAGCGAAGAAGGTGGCGAAGCCAGCTGCATAGGTCGGACACTGATGCAAGGTAAATAGACAGCCGACAGCTATTCGCCTCGTATTCAGATGGCTTACGAGGTCGTATTCGCACCATTGCCTCTGTTGCTCGCGTTGATTGTGGCGGGCGCTGTGCTGATGCTGATCGACGCTCTAGGGCGCGACTTCAGGTTGGCTGGCTATGGCTCTGCTGTTCTGGGCCTTGCTGCCTTCGGACTAGCATTGGCGTTCTTCTTGTGCAAGGCCACACATGATTCCAACGAGCTAGTCTCCGAGGACGTGCTGATATTGGGAGCCTCCTCATTTGGGGCTGGTTTGATCACCGCTGGCGGGGTAGCACTACTCAAGGTCAGGAAATAGACAGTCTTGCTGGCCTGGTCTTTTTCGGCTCAGGAAAAGTTCTAGTAGATATTCCGGCAATCCCAAGGAGAGCCCATGACGAACCTCTCCGTGGAAGTCTGTGGCCTGCTTCTGAAGAATCCGACAATGCTCGCTTCCGGCGTCCTGGACGAGACGGGGAAGAGCATGCTGGCCGCGGCGAAGGCTGGGGCCGGGGCCATTGTCACTAAGTCGATTGGCAAGACGCCACGAGAGGGCCATCCGAACCCTTCCGTCGTCGAGCTCGAGTGCGGGCTGCTCAACGCAATGGGGCTTCCCAATCCTGGAATCGAAATCTACGCGGATGAGATCAAGGAGGCGAAGAAAGGCGGTGTGCCGATCATAGGCAGCGTGTTCGGCGGGACAGAAGATGAGATCGCTGAGCTCGCTGGGCTGATGGCAAACGCTGGGGCTGATGCAGTTGAGCTCAACCTGAGTTGCCCTCATGCCAAAGGGTTCGGGGCTGAGATAGGTTCAACCCCTGAGCTTGTGGAATCCATATGCAGGAAGGCGAGGAGGAATTCAAAGGTGCCGGTCCTAGCGAAGCTGACTCCACACACATCCTCCGTGTCCGGTCTCGCGGCTGCAGCGGAGAGAGGAGGAGCCAACGGAATCGTCGCGATAAACACGCTGAAGGGCATGGCAATCTCCACCGAGGCGAGGATGCCCATCCTGGCAAACAAGTTCGGGGGCCTGTCCGGACCTGCAATAAGGCCCGTCGGCGTCAGATGCGTGTACGAGATCTACGAGACGGTCAAGATTCCAATCATAGGAGTCGGGGGAGTGGCATCGGGGAGAGACGCCCTCGAGTACATCATGGCAGGCGCCAGCGCAGTGCAGATAGGCACAGCGGTCTGGAGCCAGGGGCTTGGCGTGTTCAAGAGAGTCTGCAAGGAACTGTCCGACTTCATGGACGAGAATGGATACAAGTCACCCAAGGAAATGGTAGGGGTTGCCCACAGTGTCCGGGCTTAGGATGTTCACCATAAAGGAGCATCTTCAGGAGACGCCCTCGATCATGACCATCAGGTTCAAGGAGAGCCTTGATGCGCTCCCAGGTCAGTTCGTGATGGTCTGGGTTCCGGGCGTCGACGAGTTTCCTATGTCTGCTTCGTATTGTGGGAGGCATTTCGGAATAACCTACAAGATCATCGGTGGGGGCACCAAGGCGTTGACCATGAAGAGGGTTGGAGAGAAGATCGGCATAAGGGGGCCCTACGGAAACAGCTTCACTGTCAACAGCAAGAGACTGTTGTTCGTGGCTGGTGGCGCAGGAGCGGCTCCAATAGGGCTACTTGCCGAGTACGCGGTCGGCAAGAAGGCGAGCGTCGATCTCGTGCTCGGGGCGAGGACGAGCAAGGAGATTCTGTTCGAGAGACGATGCGCCAATGCGGGGGCCAAGGTGCATGTCTCGACAGATGACGGCACCAAAGGGTTCAAGGGCCTGGCAACAGTGCTCGCAAGAGAGGTCCTTGCGAAAGAGGATTTCGACGCGGTTTATGCCTGCGGTCCGGAGATGATGATCGTCGACCTGCTGGAGCTGACTCGCCCCCGACGCATCCCTCTCCAGGCGTCGCTGGAGAGGCTCATGAAGTGCGGGATAGGTATCTGCGATTCATGTGCGATTGACGGAATGCATGTTTGCACGGACGGCCCGGTGTTCTCAGACACGGTGCTGAGGAAGTTCGAGGATCTCGGAAAGACGAAGCTCGACGCCGCGGGTCGAAGGACATCAATCTGAAGAGTTGCCGGCTTTCGGAGAGAAACCAATTCGGCAGAGATTCGATGCTGGTTCTTCCGACTTCGACCGTCTCATAGCCTTCAAACCGAAACTAATCTCGGGCGATAGTGTGACGAGAGGACCAAGAGGACCGCTGTTGGATAGTTCGGATAGTGATGGGCAAATGCCATTTTTGAATCTGAGATGACCGACAACCCAGGCCCGCGATGTGGGAACCTTCAGATTCCTTCGCCAACCATTCTTCTGTCGTTCTATCTGCAGTCTGGGTTCTTCACGCTCTTCGACATTATCTCTTGGACAATCTTCCAGAACTCCTCATCAGAGACGCGACCGTGCTCCTCCCCTGCCCGCTTTATCGCACGGACGATATCGCAGATCTGGTCCTGGTTGGCCGCCACGTTCCTCTCGTCCAGCCTACTCTTCACGAGCGCTGTTCCCGAATGCTTCCCCAGGATCAGATGTCTCCTGTTGCCAACCTCTTCAGGGTCGACACACTCGTAGGTCATGGGGCAGTTGAGAACTGCCGAGACATGTATCCCCGACTCGTGAGAGAATGCGTTCTGGCCGACCCAAGGCTGGTTGGCCGGCAGAGGCAACTTCGCTGCGTCGAAGACCAGCTTTGTGAGGTCTGTCAGCGCCTCAGTCTTGATGCCAACGTCGCGCTTGTACAGATGCTTGAGCGTCATCACGAGCTGCTCAAGAGGCACGTTTCCAGAGC
>CAYOXJ010000047.1:0-8589 GCA_964407905.1 uncultured Thermoplasmata archaeon | reverse complement strand
GCGGTGCCCAGCCGATACCTGATGCTGCGGAGAGATTCAGCGTCGATGCCATGAGGCTGTTCTATGCGCACATCGCCTCCCTATACGTCGATGTCGCTTGGGAAGATGAGAAGGTCGAGGGCTATCGCGACAGACTGGAGAAGCTGTGGAGCATGGTGCGAGAGCTAATGACTGACAGCTCCGGAGGCAAGTCAGATGTGGACTCGTGGTTGGACGCAAGAATGGAGACTCGGTTGGACAAAGCCTACCGACATATGAGCGACTACGACCTCAGATCATACAGCAACGAGGTCTACTTCGAGATTCCTCAGGACCTGAGATGGTATGCGAAAAGGGGTGGGAGAAACAAGGAGGCCATCTCAAGAGCGCTGGAGACATGGATTCCGCTGATGGCCCCAGTGACGCCGCACCTCGCCGAAGAGCTCTGGGAATCGATCGGCCAGATGCCATTCGTATCAACGCATCAGATTAGAACAGGAAAGGTTGATGAATCTGTTCTGCTGGAGGAATCCAAGGAGAGGCTCGTCGAGCGGCTGATAGCCGACGTCTCCGAGATAATCAAAGTTACTGAGATCAGGCCGAAGAAGGCAGTCGTGATGATAGCGCCTGGCTGGAAGCACGAGATGCTGGCAAGCGCCTTATCGCAGCCTGAGAGAAAGCCTGATGCATCCTCTCTGATGAAGATCGCGATGGCGAAGGTGACGACCACCGAAGCGAAGAAGGAAGTCAGTACCTATGCGAAGGAGCTTGTTGCTGAGATCCATAGGTTGTCCCCAGAAGACAGGAAGACGCTGGTTGCCGGCATGGATGAGCTGGCGGTTCTGCAGAAGGCGAAGGACTTCCTGAGATTGGAGTTCGGGTGCGAGATCCTCGTATTCTCTGCAGATGATCCAGCCAGGATAGATCCCAAGGGCAGAGCACGTTTTGCGAGACCAGGACGGCCCGCTGTATACCTAGAATAGCTCGACCGGCAACCGCTCCGAAAGACCTATACCTCCCTGAGGCTTCCCCGGGGTCAATTCGCAGACCCCCCGCCTGAATGCCTGGTGATTGTCCTATGTACGAGAGACTCGGCAACTTCATAGTACGGCATTACAGGCTGGTCATTCTGGTCTGGATCGTGATCCTGTTCTACGTATTTCCGCTCACATTCAAGATCAACGATGTCGTGGTTTACCAGGAGACCGAAACCGGCCTGGAAGATCTCGAGGCGATGAAGGTCGACGAGATCATCAATCAAAGCTTCGCCGGGAGGGTGCCACCGAGCACCCTGATGGTTGTTATCCAGAACTCGAATGTGCTTTCGCCAGAGGTTCGCGACTTCTCTTGGGCTTTGCATGAGAGCATCGCGAACGACGGCGGTCTCGAGGGCGTCGAGCAGGTCGGATATCTGTACTCTTCGATTGAGTCGTACTTGACGCAGCTCGCATTCCAGACCGCTCCGATGCTCTATGGGCTCTATGACCAGACAAACCAGACTGCCCAGATGGTCTTCGGGGTTCCCCTCCAGATTGCACAGAACCACATGACGATCTTGGTCGACTCAAACTACACTCTGGATGACAACACGGTAATGATGATGGTTCTGGACGGACTGGAGGATCAGCTAGTGGCATCAGGCGCGAATTCGACCACGATAGCTGTGACCATCGGCTACGCCCAAGCCTTCTATGGCTATTGGCTGCCCTCGAAATCGATGGACCTAGTGGATCTCGGGGCGATGATTTCCCAGGCATCAAACGGATATTTCTCGGACCCTGTCATGGGGCAGATGGGCGCATTCGCGCTCATGGTCACAAACGGCCTATCCATTTCGAACTTCACCTCCATCGGTCCGGTGACGAACTTGACTTTATCAATGGTCCTTTCCCAAGTTCAGTCTACACGCGCGTTCATCGAATCCGTGTGGGCCCTGGGTCCGACACCGACGTACGTCGACGCGGTGGTCCTTGCGAGAACCACTGTCCTCACGACTGATTTCGGTCTTCTTCCCCCTATCCCTGAGTTCATCGTCGCCCAGTTCGTGAACGTCCGATCGGCCGTCTCTCCCAACAGCACCATGTTGATGGTGTTGCCTTTGAATGTCTCAGGATCATCCGGTGCTGCCGAACAAGATGTTCGAATTCTCAGACAAATGGTGTCCGAACACGTAGGAGCTGCGGGGTCTGACTACAGCGTATACGTGTCTGGCGACCCCGCTCTCACGGTCGACATCATGGATGCCGTCGACAGAGATACGAGCAAGATAGATGTCGTTACTGTCTTGCTGGTCATCGTCCTCGTTGGCATGTTCTTCAGATCTGCTGTCACGCCATGGGTGCCTCTGATGACGGTTGGCATGGCGTTCATGACGAGCACTGCAATCATCTACATACTCGGCAGCTTTCTGCTCGAAATACACTACAGCGTGATGACCATCGTGCTCACGGTCATGCTTGGCGCAGGCACCGACTACTGCATCTTCATCATGTCGAGGTACAGAGAAGAGCGCGTCCTTGGACGGAGCAAGGAAGAGTCGGTCAGAACGAGCCTGACATGGGCCGGGGAGAGCATAACCACGAGCGGCGCGACGGTCATGATTGGCTTCGGGGCGCTCATGATCGGCCAGTACACCTTGGTCCGATCGATGGGCATGGCGCTTGTCGTCGCTGTTGGCATGGCCCTCGCATTCGCGCTCACGATGCTCCCGTCCTTGCTCATGCTGGTTGGCGACAGGGTCTTCTGGCCACAGCCCATCGACAAGGAGGTGAAACGCGCCAAACGCAGGGAAGAGCGCGGAGGGGGCTACTTCAGGAAGAGCGCGAAGTTCTCCCTCAAGAACCGCAGGGCGATTGTGGTCGCCGCAGTTCTGATCTCGCTTCCTGCCGCATATCTCGTTCTCTCGCTGGAGTCGAGCTATGACTTCATCGCTGGCCTGCCGGAAGCGGAAAGCAAGAAGGGCATCGATGCCTTGGCCGAGGGCTTCGGAGAGGGCACGATCATGCCGACATATGTTCTGATCAGGTACGACAACAATGTCACAGGCAACAGCACAGCTCTCATCACCTCTGCGTGGGACCAGGTGGAGACTTACTGCGTCAACCTGCGTGACCGAGATAACGTGAGAAGCGTCAGCGGCCCGACCAGGCCATTTGGTCTCACCGCGAACGCTTCTTATGTTGCGAGCCTGCCGGCAGATGAACGTGCAACTTACGAATACGTGATCGCGCAGACAATTGGCTCAGACAACAGAACAGTGATGCTCACGATCACGCTTCAGGATGAGCCTTTCACGACGAAGTCCATACACACAATGGATGACATTCGGAAGATGAACAAAGAGCTGGCCCAGAGCGTGTTCGATGGCAATGCCGAGATCCTGGTCGGTGGTTCGACAGCGGTGATGAAGGACGTGTCGGTGACAGTCTCGAACGATTTCTTCACGATGAGGATAGTCGTGCTCATAGGCATCTACCTCGTGCTTATGTTTGTCCTCGGCTCGCTTGTGATACCGTTGAGGCTGATACTGACGGTGCTTCTGAGCGTCTCCTGGACAATAGCCCTGACGATGATCGTGTTCCAGTTCGCCAGCGGCGTTCCAGTGCTGTGGATGATGCCGCTGATACTTTTCGTCGTCGCGATGGGCCTCGGGATGGACTACGACATCTTCCTGACGACCAGAATCAGGGAAGAGGTCAGCAAAGGGAAAACGGACGAACAGGCGATTACAACTGCGGTCGAGCGCACTGGAGGGATCATCACTGCGTGCGGCGTCGTCATGGCAGGCGCATTCGGCTCGATGCTGCTCTCGAGCACTGCCCTGCTCAGGGAGTTCGGGTTCGGCCTTTCCTTCGCCATTCTGCTCGATGCAATGGTCGTCAGAATCTACCTTGTGCCTGCGATCATGCTGATGTTGCAGAAGTGGAACTGGTACGCTCCAGGCAGGCTGCAGAGGGTCAGGCGGGACGAAAAGCCACGAAAGCATTAAGACGCCCTGAGCCAAATATCGCAATTCGGTATCATGCGGCCACGAACAGCCCTGTTGGCGACCTTAGCTGCCTCTGTGCTCGTCCTCACCCTGGCCGCCCCTGTTGCTATTTCTCAACCGGACAACACGAGCGAGATGCGCGTCGAGACCAAGATGCTCCTCTCGGGAGTAGGCACATTGAAGGGCTCCGGAGATGCCAAGATAACCGTCTCGGGCCACGCTGCCCTGGGGTTGAGACATGCCATTTTCAACCGTTCAGACTCCGACGGCAATCAGTATCTTGACGCCAATGAGACGCGCAACGCACTATCGGTGATTGCGGATGCTCTGGTCGGAAAGGCATACTGGGGCATTTCGATAGACTCCGTGTCAGACTACTCGGGCAAGTCACTCGACTGGCTGCTTGGGCACACCGCGGGTCTCCTCGACAGCAACTTGGACTCTGAAGCGACCATATCGTTTCCGATAGGCTTCGAAGGCAGCGGCCTGGGCAAGACAAAGATGCTCGAGACTGGCCAGGGTGCCTACGACGCGTTCGCGGGCGCGATCAGCGACGCAGTAGGGTACGATTTCAACGGGACGCTGATTGTAGACCACAGAGTTTCGACTCTGGTCCTCGGCAGCTTCACGAGCCCCGATCTCACTTTGGGCAAGATCAGCGGCATCAGAACACCTGTTGGCGAGGTGTTCTGGTATTCGTTTGAGGGCCAGGTCGGTCCAGGACAGACAGTCAGCGATACCGTGGCCTACGAGAGCTTCTCTCTTCGGGAGAACCAGCAGATCGCGTTCGTCGTCCTGTTCGTTGGATGTTTTCTCATCCTCAGAATGCCGGGCAAGGACTTCGACAAGTACGAGAAGCTCCATCCGAAGAAGTTCAGGAGGTTTGCCAAGCCGTTGATGTCTGTGACCCTATCGGCAATCGTCCTGGCTGCCGTCTTGGTGGTGCTCTATCTGCTGCCGTTCGCGTTTTCCTGGGCTTCTAGAAACGCGCAGTTCTATTCAGCGTACCTGTATATCGTCGTTGTTGCGGCGGTGATTGGCGAGCACTTCTTCTCCAGATCGATGTACAACAGGGCCTCGCTCGATATCCCTGAGGAGTCCGTTATCGAGGTGAAGCAGGCGCTCATCCGGCCGCTGGAGGGCGAGGGTGAGATACTGTGCAAGGTGTGCTACAGGCCCATAGAGGCAGGCCTCGACATGTACCAGTGCACCTGTGGCATGTCGATGCACGTGGACTGCGCAGAGAAGTCCCAGACATGCCCATCCTGTGGAGAGCTCCTGTTTCCACAGCACACCCGATCCATTCAGTGCAAATCGTGTGGCGAGACCTTCCTGTACACTGGTAGCGACGATGCCTATTCTATCCAATGCACCAAGTGCGGCGCCTTCCAAGAGGAGATCAAGCCCGGGAGGAACTACCTGATCGTCGATGAAGAGCCGAGAAACGCGTTCATGATGATCAGGGCGCTCGCCCTGTCAGGCAGGCCGGCGATGGCGATCACCACCTCGTTCCCCGGCAAGATACGCTCTGAGTACGACCTGGGAGAGGTGTCTGTCAAGTGGTTTTCCGACAGCGTCACAGACATTGACAACATCAACCCGAAGGATCTCGAGGGGGACGCGATGGAACTCGTCTCAACGTTCCTGATGACGACCAAGGGCGCGGGCGTGCTCATCGACGGCATAGAGACGCTGATAGAGATGAACGGGTACGACAAGGCACTGGACTTCGTCAAGCGCCTGAACGACCTCGCGGCCATACATGGCTCGACGATCATTCTGTCGCTGAAGAAGAAGGCTCTGCCAGAGGATCAGGTCAAGAAGATCAACGAGGAGTTCGACGAGATCCACGACTACTCCTAGACGGCTTTCTGGCACCGTGCCAACGCGTGTACAGAGCATTATCTATTCCGAGCTCGTCCAGGACTCTCCCCACGACAAAGTTAACCATTTCGTCAACGGTCTTTGGCATTGGGTAGAACGCCGGGCTCGCGGGCATGATCACCGCGCCTGCAGCAGCCAAACGTTCCATGTTGCCCAGGTGTATGCTCGAAAGCGGCGTTTCCCTCAGAAGAAGAACCATCTTTCGACGCTCCTTGAGGGCAACGGATGCGACCCTTGTGATGAGGTTATCGGCTATTCCGCAGGCGATCTTGGACATGGTTGATGCGCTGCACGGCGCGATGACGAATGAATCGAATCTCACTGAGCCCGATGCGAGGGGAGAAAACAGATCGTTGTTGTCGTAATGGTCATCTGCGAGAGCATCGAGCTCGCGCTTAGTCATTCCTAATTCGTGCTTCGCGAGCTTCTCAGCGTCACTGGAGACTATCACTGCCTTCCTGCTGGGCAGCGACTCGAGAAGGCGGACGCCGTAGATGATTCCCGAGGCGCCCGTGATACCAACAACCGTGAGCATCGCGAGTGCACTGCGATGTTCCGTCAAAAGCCTTCTGCCTCTTGGGCGTGCGAAAGTCCGCAAATCCGTCTGGTCTGGCTATGGTTCTGGCAACCTCTCTAGCCCGGAAGCATTTAAATACGAGCAGCATCTTATCCGCGATTTGCCACTCATGGTGGCAAGTGTTCCAGCTCATTGACAGGTCTAGTTCCAGAGGTATTCGAATGGCCACCGCATTTGATGTGCCCGCCGAGAAGCTGATCCCCAAATTGGCAGAGGAGCTGCGCAAAATGGAGTCAGTGAAGGCGCCCGATTGGGCGGCTTTTGCGAAGACGGGCAGACATCGGGAGAAGAGCCCTGTCAGCGATGACTGGTGGCACACCAGAGTTGCCGCGGTGCTGCGCAAGATATACGTAGAGGGCCCGGTGGGCTCGACCAGGCTGGCGGCCATGTATGGCGGGAAGGCCGACAGAGGTTCGAAGCCGAACAAGGCGGTGAGGGGCTCAAGATCGATTTCGCGTCTGACTGTCCAGCAGCTGGAGAAGAGCCAGCTGGTGCAGAAGCAGAAGGACGGAGGAAGGGTTGTGACGGCCAAGGGCAGAAAGATGGTGGACATGACGTCTGCCCAGATTCTGAAGGAGATGGCCGCTCAGAACCCTGAACTCACCAAGTACATCTGAGTGAGCTGATATGGCAGAAGACGATGAGCTGGAAGTCCTGAGGCAGAGGAAGTTGCAGGAGCTGCAGCTCAGGGCGCAACAGGAATCGCTTGCGCAGGAGCAGCAGAAGCAGCTCGAGGCGCAGAAGCAGATGCTGATGCGTCAGCTGCTCACGCCGGAGGCGAGGGAGCGCCTCGCGAACCTCCGAATGACCAGGCCGGACGTCGTCGAGTCGGTCGAGAACCAGCTCATCACGCTGGTCCAGTCAGGGAGGATAACGCAGCAGATAGACGACTTCACGCTCAGGCAGATACTGCGGAAGATAATGCCCAAGAAGAGGGAGATCAAGATCGAGAGGAGATGACTCTATGGCCAGACATAAACCGCACGCGCGGAAGCTGAGGCTGATGAAGGCGACCAAGAGCAACAGGAGGGTTCCGGCGTGGGTCATGATGAGGACAAACAGAAGCTTCTTGAGGCATCCCAAGAGGAGGCACTGGAGAAGGACCAAGCTGAAGGTGTGAGGTCTTATCATGGTCGAGGAGATCGAGAGGGTTTTCACAATACCGCTGAAAGTCACCAAGGTCGTTCCGAGGACCAAAAGGGCCCCGAGGGCGATCAAGGAGATCAAGGACTACGTCCGAAGGCACATGGCCGGGCACGTTTCTGAGGAAGATGAGGAGAAGGAAGAGCAGAAGGACGTCTGGGTCGACTATCGTCTGAACGAACTCATATGGTCGCGCGGCATCGAGAATCCGCCGAGCAAGATTCGCGTCAGGGCGATAAGGTTCGAAGACGGCCTCATAGAGGTCTCCCTGCCGGAGGAGTGAATCCGTTCAGGGTAGGGAACCGATGCTCAGACTAGGCGATGTGAACGGGAACCCGTATGTGGGTGTCTATTGCGCAGCGAGCGAGAGCCTCGCGATAGTCGCGGACACAGCGGAGCCGAAGGTCGTCAGAGAGATCGTAAGGGCCCTGGACGTCGAAGTCATCACCACTGTGATAGGCGGAGCGACGGTGGTCGGGTCCCTCGTCGCCATGAACTCGAATGGAGCCGTGGTCACGAACTTCGCAGAGAAGAACGAGCTCGCGAGGCTCCCGAAGGGGCTCAGAGTGGCCAAGATGGAGGAGAAGGTCAACGCCGCGGGGAACAACATCCTTGTCAACGACAAGGCCGCTCTTGTTCACCCAGCAACGTCAAATCAGATGCTGAGATTGATTGCCGACGTCTTCGATGTTGAGGCCCAAAGAGGGAGGGTCGCAGGCATTGAGACGGTGGGTTCCGCGTGCGTCGTGACATCGAAAGGGCTCGTGTGCCATCCTCGAACGACAGAGGCCGAGCTTCGGAATCTCGCTGAGCTTTTCCAGGTTCCAGCCAAGGTCGCCACCCTGAACTATGGCACACCATACCTGGGCGCATGTGCAATCGCAAACAGCAAGGGCGCGTTTGTCGGCTCGAAATCCACGCCGATCGAGATTGGCAGATTGGAGGATGGCCTCGCGCTCTATTGAGGACTATCGAAGAGAGAAGACCCATATCTCCGTGCCTGAGCCAGGAAGATCCT
>CAYOXJ010000046.1:0-8650 GCA_964407905.1 uncultured Thermoplasmata archaeon | reverse complement strand
ACGATGCAATCCAACATGTACCGAGGCCAAACGCGTGCGCCGCAAGGGTGAGATGGTCGAGCGCTATCGACACGTCTATCACATGGCTGCTCATGTACCCCCCGACTGTCTGGAATGCTTCGTCAGGAATGCCGCAGGCCACCAGTACAACTGGTGCTTGAGCGATGAACTTCTGGCCATTGGCAGCAGCTGCGAGCCTGTACTTCGCCTGTTCGTCCATGACAACAACGATTTTCCACGGTTGCGCGTTGTCAGCCGAAGGCGCCAACCTAGCTGCGTTCAAAACCTCTTTCAGGAGGTTCTCAGGAACCGGGGCCGGCCTGTACTTCCTGACGCTCCGCCTGGTCTTGATGGCCTCCATCAGGTCCATCGAGGTCACTGCATTTAGTAGAGCCATGAAGAGTATTAACCTTTTTCTCGTCACCAATCGAATCTGGTACGACGTGGATTCTTTGTTCGGGCCAAAGGATCAGCCTTCGACGAGTTTGATCAGAGTGGAGGTCTTGAGGACCCCAGGAAACGCCCTGAGTTCGTCCACCCTTCGGTTCAGCTCGTCGAGGGAATCGGCTCTGAGACGGACTGCGACGTCAAAGTCGCCACTGCATTCGAACACCATGTCCGAGAGCTGCCTGGCCTTCTCCTTGACGGCAGCGGTGCGTCCCACCTGAGTGTCTATCAGGACTATGCCCTCGACGCCGACAGGGGAGGTCTCGATCGTGAACTTCCTGATTACGCCTTCCCGCGTCAGCTTCTCAATCCTCGCCCTGACAGCTCTTTCGGTGAGACCAACCTGTCTAGCGATCTCGGTGTTCTTCGTCCTCGAGTTCTCCCGAAGGAGGTTGAGGATTCTCACATCCGTCTCGTCCATGGGGCGGTATAGGGCGTTCCGGTTTTCGTACCTTTCGCTCACCGGGCTACCGATTGAGGTCCTTCCAGGCGGGCAGTTCGGCCATTCTCGCCCTGGCCGCGGCCTCTGCCATCGGCCTGTCGAGCTTCTCCTTTCTCATGAGGTGTAGTGTAATGCGTTCATGTACTTCCTCATAGCTCCTGAGATGGCCATGCTGGTCCTTACAATCAGGACAGTAATTGGCTAGCTCAGAGGCAATTTCACGCTGAGTTCTCTTCGTCGGAAGCCCGCAGCTCAGGCATCCTACGACGTCCTTGAGCTCCTCTTTCGCATCTCTCGCAGTGTAGTGCTCATGCTTCACTTTCTTTGGCATTTTTCGCCCTCCCGAGCAGACTGAGATCACATCGGGGCAACATATCTTCCGACGTGCTCATTCGTGCCTACCCACCGTCTTCAGAGCTGGCACACTGGTCTCAGATACGGCCTGGCTCTGGTCTGCGACAGCTATTAATTGAAGAAGAGTGATACTTGCACAGAATTCTGCGCAGAAGCAGACAATCAGTACTTGCTTTGGGGGTGAATGATTGGGAGAAGAAATCAAGAAGCCAGCAGAAGCTAAGAAGCCCAAAACCGTTCTGATCGCAATTGTGATTGTGGTCATCCTGCTGATAGCAGGACTGGCCTACTATTTCGTGGCGGGCGCGGGAGGCGAAGAGAAGACAATTGTCTTCTACTTGAGCACGAGTGTGCTATCGCTCGACCCGATGGACGCCTATGACACGTCGTCTTTCATACCGATTCAGAACATCTATGACACGCTCGTAGGCTATCCTGGGGAAGACATAGGGAACTACACCGGCGCCCTGGCGACATCATGGACTATGTCGCCCAATGGCTACTTCTACAACTTCACGCTGCGACAGGACGTCAAGTTCTCGAACGGGAACGACTTCACGGCCGAGGACGTCAAGTTCAGTGCGGACAGGAACTATCTGATGGACTCGCCAGATTCGGGTGTTGCGTGGATTCTCAGCCAGACCGTGGACAACACGAGCGTTACGGTGATCGATGACTACCATGTACAGATTCAGT
Organism: uncultured Thermoplasmata archaeon; assembly: GCA_964407905.1. GTDB lineage: Archaea > Thermoplasmatota > Thermoplasmata > UBA10834 > UBA10834 > COMBO-56-21. The sequence goes on along the minus strand of CAYOXJ010000046.1, from coordinate 6,711 downwards.
TGAGCTTTCCGTACGCCGGTTTCCTCGCAACCATAGCTCAGCCTTTCCCGTTCGCCATATTGGACAAGGAGTACACAGAGGCGCACTATTCGGACGAGGACCCGTACGCTCACGACTTCATGAAAGAGAACCCGATGGGCACAGGGCCGTACGAGCTCAAGAAGTGGGAGGAAAACGTAGAGACGGTCCTCGTGAAGAATGAGAACTACTGGGGCGGATGGGAGGGCGACCACGCTGACAAGGTGATAATCAAGGAGATCACAGAGGCGGGGACTAGGGTTCAGGCCCTGAAATCCGGTGATGCCACGATTGCAGAGATACCGTTCAGCAACATTCCGGATGTCGAGGACGATCCCAACATAGTCGTCGATCCCGTCAAGACCTTCCAGCTCGAGATGGTGGCGATGAACGTGGACGAGGAGAGAACTGGGCATGAGTTCATGCAGAACGCAACAGTGAGACGCGCGTTCTCGTTCGCGTTCGACTACGAAAACACATCCGAGAACTTCTGGGCAGGCTATATGGACCCCGTTCAGGGCTGCATCCCCAACGGAATGCCTCTCGAGACACAGTCGCAGCCGAGCAAGGCCTTCACGTTCGATCTGGACATGGCGTCTCAGCTGCTCAATGACTCTGGGTACACGCAGGATGCTGAGGGCAAGAGATTCGGCGGAACGGCGATTGAGATCTATGTCGACTCGGGAGACACAGAGAGAGCACAGTCAGCGAGCCTTTTCAAGACGAACCTTGGGAGGCTCGGGATAACCGTGAGCATACAGAGTGTGACGAGCGCCGTTCTGGAAGCCACAAGACAAACCGATGATTGGGACATGTACATGACTGGTTGGGTCATAGACTACCTTGACCCAGATGACTATGTCCTGCCCATCGCCGCCTCGGCCAATGTCGGAGGAGGAGACTACTTCCTCACCGGCATAAACAACACTGCCATCGACGATGCCACACTCGAGGCGGCGGAGACATCTGAGCCAACGGCCAGAGCGAACTTGTACAAGATTGTCTGGGAGGAGCTGAACGGGGACCCGAACATGATATTCGTTGGACAGGTCAACTACGTCTGCTTCTACAGGTCTAACCTCGAAGGGTTCATGTTCAATCCGGTAACCTGGTACAACTTCTACTGGTATTCGCTGGCCGAGTGAGAAAATCGAAACGGTCTGAGCCCGCAAAACCTCTTAGGCCCTTTCCCTTATATTCTTGTAACAGTACTATGGGGTCTATCATATCGCAACGGGGATGCCATCAGAAGAGGGGGGCTTAGCGATGAAGATGTGGGAGTATGTTGTCAGGCGCATACTTTTCATGATCCCCATTCTGATAGGCGTTCTGGCGTTTTCCTTCATAATCTCTCACATGGTGCCAGGGGATCCTGTCGGAGTGTACCTGGGCAAGCGGGCCAATGACCCCGTGCTCAGGGCCGAGATCGAGGAGAGGTATCACCTCGATGAGCCGTTGCTCAACCAATTTTACTACTACATCGTGGGCGTCTTCCAGGGCGATCTTGGCGACTCGTTCGTGTACAAAAGGCCCGTGTCCGAGATTCTCATCGATCAGCTGCCCGCGACAATCGAGCTTGTGATAGTCGCATCCCTAATAGCGATACCTGCTGGCATCTATCTCGGCATCCTGTCGGCGACGAAGAGGAACACTTGGCTCGATGCCCTCTCCCGGCTCGTAGCCCTGATCGGCATCTCCGTGCCCGGGTTCTTCCTGGCCCTCGTCCTGCAGATCGTCTTTGTCTCAAACATCCAGATATTCCCGCTGAGCGGGAGGTTCCCAAACAACATCGACCCTCCAGAGCCAGTAACGGGACTGTTCATACTCGATAGCGTCTTCAGGCTGGACATCACGGCATTCTTCTACAGCCTTTACCACATTGCGCTGCCCGCATTTGCCCTCGGCTTCTCGATAATCGGGTACATCCTGAGGATGATGAGGTCGAGCATGCTCGAGGTCATGTCCTCAGAGTACGTGCGCTCGGCAAGGGCGAAGGGTGTTCCCGAGAGGCTCGTCATCTACAAACACGCGCTCAAGAACGCCATGGGCCCGACCCTCACGATCTCAGGGCTCACAATTGGAGGCGCGATCAGCTACACTGTGTTCGTCGAGCGCATCTTCGGCTGGCCTGGGATAGGCAGTTTTGCGGTCACTTCATCCGAACAACTGGACTTCGCAGGAATCCTCGGGTTCACCATTGTGGTGACGATAGCGTTTCTCATAGCGAACCTTATCGTGGATATCCTATATGCGTTCCTGGATCCTCAGGTGCGCTTAGGGGCCTGACCATCGATGTCCGACCACCCTGAGCTGTACAAGGCGCCTCCGCGGACCTTCCGGGAACGCATTGAAGACTTCAGGATGAGGCACGAATCGTTCTTCAAAGAGACTCGCTACTCTCTCTATCTTTTCAGTCGGAGCTTGCTCTCGATGATTGGCCTCGGGATCATACTGGCCGTCGTTGCCATGGCGTTCCTTGCGCCGTACATCGCCCCCTATCATCCCAACTATCAGGTCGTGTCAGGGCAGAGACAAGAATTCTGGCCTGTCTCGACCGAGGATCAGCTGTTGGCCCCCAGCAGCGATCATCGGTTTGGCACGGATGTCCTTGGTAGAGACCTCTACAGCATGGTCCTTTATGGCGCCTGGAAGGCGCTCTACACAGGGATTCTGGTCGTCGCTCCAGCGGCAATCATCGGCGTGATGCTTGGCGGGATCGCAGGGTATGTCGGACGCGGCGTGGGCGAGGTGATAATGCGCATCACCGATGTGTTCCTCAGCATACCGAGTCTGGTGCTTGCGATGGCGATTGTGGCAGCGCTCGGCCCGAGCATCACTCACATCACATATGCAATGATTGTGACCTGGTGGCCGTGGTACACCCGTCTTGTCTTTGGCCAAGTGCTCTCGATCAGGGAAAAACAGTACATCGAAGCATCGAGGAGCGTCGGGGCAGGACCGGGGAGGATACTTTACAAGCACGTGATGAAGAACAGCCTCTCGCCTGTGGTCGTGCAGGCGACCTCCGACTTCGGATACGTCGTACTGGCGGCAGCGGCTCTGGGATGGCTTGGGTTAGGCGCTCCTCTTGGAACTGCGGAATGGGGCCGAATGATTTCCGAGAACCAGCAGTATGTCTTTCAAGCTTGGTGGACGGTCACTTTCCCTGGGATAGCAATCGTCTTCACGGTGCTCGGGTTCAATCTGCTCGGCGACGGCATAAGAGATGTCTTGGATCCCAAGCTCAGGAGGTGAGGAAGCACGACCGAGGAGGAAGTGTTGTTGCGGATCGAGGGCCTCAAGACCTACTTCCACACCTACGAAGGAGCTGTCAAAGCTCTCGAAGGGATCGATATCGACGTCCGCAAGGCGGAGACGATGGGGCTCGTGGGCGAGACTGGCTGCGGGAAATCCGTGACAGCCCTCACCGTCATGGGCCTGATTCAGAAGCCCCCGGGCAGGATTGAGACGGGGAGAGTGTTTCTGGGCGAACCCTCCAGAGTCACGACCCTCAGGAAGGAGTACGATGTGAGGTTCGAGCATGCACCAGGGGATCGCAAGAAGGAGATCGGATCCATCGAGAGGAAGATCGAATCGCTCAAGGGAGATGAGCACAAGGCGGAGCGGGCTGGGCTCAGAGAAAGGCTGGCTGCGTTGACCTATTCGTACGACCTGCTCATGAAATCCGAGTCAGAGCTCAATGAAATCCGAGGCAACCGCATGTCAATGGTGTTTCAAGAACCGATGACTGCGCTGAATCCGGCGTACACCATAGGGGACCAGATCGGGGAGACTCTCGAACTTCACCAGCGCGACAAGCTGGTTGACGATGTGCTCAGGCAGCTCGAATTGGAGACAAAGGCATTTGAAAGCGGCAAGACTGCGGTGCGAAAGAAAGTGAGGCGGGAAGAGAGGGCAACCGAATCCGGAAAGGATCTTCAGGAACGCGAGGGTTGCTCTCTCTGTGGGGCCACGGCCAGGAGCGACTGGAATGCGTGCATAGGCTGTGGCGCACGCTTCTCCAGGATTCTGCCCTCTGCAATCAGAAGGATGTTCTTCCGAATCGCGCTGCGGTACTATCGCGGCGTGAAGGACAACCCGAACAACACGTGGACGTATCTCGTGAGGTCAAATCCGGTGACGCGAAAGCTCGAACGTCGCATGCACCTTGCGAAGACAATCAGGGCGGAGGAGGCGCTCAAGGAGGTCAAGATCGCTGAGCCTGGCCGGGTCGTGAGAAGCTATCCATTCGAGCTCAGCGGAGGCATGAAGCAGCGATCGATGATCGCCATGATGATGGCATGTCGGCCGGATCTGCTGATTGCGGACGAGCCGACGACTGCACTGGACGTCACGGTGGAGGCCCAGATTCTCTCTCTCATGAAGGAACTTCAAAGAACCAGGGAAACCTCGATCCTTCTCATAACACATGACTTGGGCGTGATAGCGGAGACGTGTCACAGGGTTGCCGTGATGTACGCGGGATACGTTGCCGAGCTGTCCACGGCTCAGGAAATCTTCGCGCGGCCGACGCATCCATACACTCATGCCCTTCTCCGATCCATTCCAAAGATCGGCCCCGCACACATGCACGAGAGGAAGAAGCCGCTATATGTGATTCCTGGGATCGTCCCGAACCTCCTCAAGCCTCCTTCTGGGTGTAGGTTCCACCCACGGTGCGAGCGCATGCTCGACGTGTGCAAGAGCGAAGTCCCGCCGCTGAGGGAGCTCATGCCGGGCCATTTCGTGGCATGTCACAATCCGGTTCCATCGACATCGGGGGTGAGGACGACTTGAAGAAGGATCCGCTGATGGAGAAGGCGAAGGGACACCTTCTCTACGCGGAGCGCGTGAGCAAGAACTTCCCAATCCGCGGAGGCGTGTTCTCAACCGTCAAAGGCGAGATCAAGGCAGTGGACAATGTTGAGTTCTTCGTCGACAAGGGGGAGACGCTGGGGATCGTTGGTGAGTCTGGCTGCGGAAAATCTACACTGGCCCGATTGATAATGAGGCTTGTGAAACCGTCCGCCGGAAGGGTCGTGTTCATGGGAGGGGAGCTGACGAAGTACACTCCTAAAGTCATGCGTGATGCAAGGAAGAACATGCAGATGGTCTTCCAGGATCCATTGAGTTCATTGGACCCTCGGATGACCATCAAGAACATCGTTGGTGAACCGCTGGCGGTCTATGGCATAGCACGCGGAGAGGAGCTGGCCCGCAAGGTGCTCGAGCTGTTGGATATCGTTGGCCTCAAGAAGGAGCACCTCAACAGGTTCCCGCACGAATTCAGCGGAGGCCAGAGACAGAGAGTAAACGTCGCACGCGCGCTCGCGCTGAAACCGACGATGCTGTTTCTCGACGAGCCCACGTCCGCTCTCGATGTGTCAGTTCAGGCCCAGGTCCTGAACCTGCTCATGGATCTGCAGAAGCAGCTCGGGCTAACATATGTCTTCATCACTCATAACCTGAACGTGATATTCCACATAAGTGACAGAGTCGCTGTCATGTACGCTGGCAAATTGGTCGAGCTAGCAGCAACGGAGAAGCTCTTCACACGAATGGCACATCCGTACACTCTGGCTCTGCTGTCCGCGGTCCCTGTAGCAGATCCCTCAGTCAAGAGGGAGCGAAGAGAGCTGACCGGCGAGGTGCCCAGCCCGCTGAACCCTCCGTCCGGCTGCAGATTCCATCCGAGATGCTGGCAGAGACAGAGAATATGCGAAGTTGAGGAGCCGATGTTCAAAGAGATAGACCCCGGCCACTTCGTCTCGTGTCATTTCCCCTTGACAACAGGAGGCGCACAATGACTGAAAAGAAGCCCTCAATGAGCAGAACCCAGGAGACAGAGCGCTCGTTCGACAGTCTGCTCGAAAGCGCCTCGCAGAGGCGTAAGGAATCCATAAGAAGATCGATGGCAAGGCCGCTCGGCACAGAGATGGTCAGGACCTCCTACATCATAGCATGCGTGCTCATAGACATCCTCCTGGTCCCAGGGCTGTGCGTCTCTGTCGCCGGAAGGGCAGGGCTTGTGATCGCCTTGGTGCTCCTGCTGCCGCTCGTATACGTTGAGCAGAGGGCACACAGAGCCTGGTTCCCGCTGCCATCGCCAGGACCGGCTGGGCCCGAAGAAGAGAAGCCAGAATCGAAGGAACAGATTCCTCCGAAATGACGTACAGATTCACAGATGATGCGCGAAGGACCCCATCTCGCTTCGTTGCGCAGAGGTGGCAATTGGATCGCTGTCACGGTTATCTAGAAGGGTTTCTTGCCGAGTACTAGAAAGAGTGGGCCCAACCGGATTCGGCAAAAAGATACTGGCTAAATTCTATGGAGCCCTCCATAGAACTGAGGTTTTCTTTACGGGAGAACGCACCAAACTCTTTCTTTTTTCTTCGCCTTTCCTCCTTTATGGACCCTATGCCAAGGAGTAGACCTTTCAGCAGTGATATCTTTTCCAAAGCCTCAGTCAATAGGTATCGTGTTGCTCCTTTCTGAACATTGGCCCGGCAATCGCCGATATGCAACCATTGGCTACGGCGCAAGTTTCCAGAATCCTTGGCCCGCCTCATTCCTCAGAATGAGCTCAAATCATAGTGCTCGGACAGAATCTGGACTCAAGTCATGGTTCACATACGGCAGCCGAACTCCTACGTCAACCTCGATTGTGATAGATGACTAGGAACTCTTTGGCGC
>CAYOXJ010000045.1:0-8702 GCA_964407905.1 uncultured Thermoplasmata archaeon | reverse complement strand
CTGTAGCTATCTCTACGCAATCTCCCTTGGAGAGGGGCCTCTTCGGCGTCGACCCCGCAAACACCACCCCTCTTCTCATGAGCTTCATGGGCTTGAGCTTGGATGCGCCAAATGTGTCGCGCGCTCTCACTGCATAGCCATCCATCGCGGATCTCGAAAAAGGTGGGACGTTTAGGTCGGAGACCACGTTCTCGGCGGAAACCCTTCCTGCAGACTGCAGGATAGGCACGCGCTCAGAACGATTGATCTGGGAGACATGGACCAGCGCGAGCGACAGCGCCTCGTCGAGCTGAATGAGACGCTTAAGGGGTCTCATCTCCGCAGCTCCCAGACTATGTGACCGAGTTCAGGACCTATCAGTTTGGATGTCGCGAGCCTGACAGCTTTCTCGGAACCAGGCAGACAGAAAACCACTTTCCCTTCGGTCACGAACCCGGCTGCCCTGGACATCATGGCTGCGCTTCCGATCTCCTGGTAGCTGAGTATCCTGAAGATCTCGCCAAAACCGGGTATTTCCTTTTCGATGAAGTGGGAAACCGCTTCAAGCGACACGTCGCGCTTCGAGACACCGGTTCCACCATTCATGATCACAGCCTGAACCTCCGAGTCCTCGACGAGCTCTCGGAGCGCTTTCTGTATCTCCTGCACATCGTTTCTCACGATAAGGCGTCTGAGCGACTGGTGGCCCGCTCTGCTCATCAGCTCGATGATGGCGTTCCCTGAGAGATCTTCTTTCTCCGTCCTCGTATCGCTGACAGTTATCACCGCGAACTTGACAGTCTTCGGCGCCTTGCCCCTGTGCTCATCGACTCCCACGTGCCCGACCTCCTTTGGTCTTGCTGACCACCTTCACGCCAGAGATGACAGTTTCAGGATACTGACCGCGAGAGTCTTTCTCCAGATACTTCACCATATCCCAGACGTTCAGCAGGGCGGCAGCGACTCCTACAAGCGCCTCCATCTCTACACCGGTCTTGTAGTCAGCAGTCACAGTGCATCTTGCGAGCACTTTGTCTCCCTCCGGCAGGACATCCAACTCTATGGAAGTCAGGGGAACCTGATGGCAGAGAGGAAGTATCGTTGAAGTACTTTTGGCAGCCTGAATCCCCGTGAGCTTCGAGGCAGAGATGACATCGCCCTTCTTGACCCCTCCACGTGCAATGGCTTTGACGGTCGACTGCTTGAGGGCAATGAAACCCTCTGCGGTCGCCACACGTCTGACAACATCCTTGTCGCTGACATCAACCATCCTCGCCACGGAATCAGGCCTCTTGTTCCACCCATCTCTCGCTGCCAGGACCAATCTCCTTCTTCCAGATGGGCGTGCTCTTCTTCAGCTGGTCTATCAAGAACCTGCACGCAGCAAACGCATCGCTTCTATGAGGCGCGCTCACTGCGACGAGGACGATAGCATCGCCAACTTTGAGTCTGCCAATCCTATGGACAACGGATATCCTGAGCACGTCATACTTCTTGCTTGCGAGCTTCGCTATCCTCTCGAGGTCCGCCCTTGCCATATCTTCCGCGGCCTCGAGCTCCAACCTGGAAACTCGCATGCCGTGCGACCTGTCACGAACAGTGCCGACAAAGATAACCGTGCCTCCGGCTGATTCGTCAGCAACTGCCGCGAGCATCTTTGCGATAGAGATTCGTCCATGGACAATCTTCACATTGATTCTCGTGATTATTCACCTCCAATAGGGTCTTCTGTTCTCCGCCGCTCTCACGAAGAGCTCGCGAAGCTCCCGATCGGATGCGCCATTTCTCAGAGGGGTCAGAACGTCGACCTCCCCCGAAGGGTCCAGAAGACAGGGCTTGAGCCGTCCATCACTGGACATCCGGATTCTGGTGCAGTTGGAGCAGAATTCGGTGTTGTGCATCGGCCTCACAACCTCGACTGTGACGTACCCACCATTCGCGCCAATCCGGTATTTCCTGCGCCTATGGAGTTCATTGAAGGATGTCGAGACAGCTCGCTGAGCGAGCATCTCCTCAAGGGGCTTCAGAGAGCAGTACCGCTTGGCGAAGTAGCACCCGTTTGAGGCCTCGCGGTCTGTCTCATATTCTATGAGCTGCAGAACAGCGCCTGCCTTCGCACAGAACTCCATCATCAGTTCGATCTCCTCTTCGTTCTCGTCCTTGAATACAACCATGTTGACCTTCACCGGATTGAGTGCAGCTTCGATTGCAGCTTTGATGCCGGCCCTGATCTCCTCGACGCAATCCACGCCGCACAGGCGAGCGTAGCGATCCCTATTCAGAGAATGAAGGCTCACGTTGACCCTGTTCAGCCCGGCAAACTTCAGTGCTGAGGCCATGGATGCGAGGTGCGATCCGTTGGTCGTCAGGGACACCTCTCTGACGATGGGGGATATCCGAGCGACTATCTCCAGGATATCGTCTCTAATCAATGGCTCACCGCCGGTCAACTTGACCTTTCTAACGCCAAGAGAAGAAGCTACGGACACGAGCCGTCCCATCTCAGCGGGCGACATCTCTTCTCGCGACGGCGCTTGGCCTTCTCTGTGACAATGGTTACACGTGAAATCACATCTCTGAGTCACGGAGAGCCTCAGGCTCCTCACCTCTCTTCCGTACGGGTCTGTGAGCAATGAATGGCCCGCGTGCATCTCCACTGACCGAATCGACATGCTCGAGGAGGCATAACGCCTTTGCCGTATAAGAATTACCCCGTTCGATTGTGTTGGCCAGGCGAACCGAAACGTCTCGACATGTTTTTATAAGACTTTACGAATACGAGCCAGTGGGATTACACAGCCGAGGGATGGGGTTGCACGAGGAGAGGCGAGACTGCGTCGACTCCACGGGTGGACGCAGCAATATCAAGATTCTCCCTGTCGATGACATGCTCGACATTCTGTGGTTGATCTCAAAGGTCGAGCCGTTGGAGGAACTGATGCAGAAGGTGGTCGACACCATTGCCGAAGCCTTCAACATGAAGTGCGTGGTTCTGGGCGCACTGGACGAGAAGACCGGAATCTTCTATCCAAAAGCGCTGCACGGGTACGCAGCAGACCAGGCAATTGCCATCAAGAGAACTGGCTACACGCTCGAAAGGATGAAGGGAGATCTAGGGGAGCAGTTCCGAATAGGCCGCAGGTGCTACTACATTCGTGCAGAGGATCAGAGTGTCTGGCACGATGATGACGACATCTACATACTCGACCCTGAGAAGACGGGCGCGGCTCGCGAATCTCCCTCGGATTGGCATGAGCGAGACTACATCGACTTCGTGATGACCGATCGGCTGGGGAACTGGATAGGCTGGCTGGAAATCGACCAGCCAGCGGATGACAAAGTCCCGCCGAAGGACGTGCTCGACCGGATTCAGATACTGTCAGATCTCACGGGCATCGCAATCGAGAACGCCAAGATGTACGAAGAAGCGATAGGCGCAATGAAGGATGCCCAGGGCTATCTCGATCTCATTGTGCATGATATCGGAAACATGGTCGACCCCCTTATCTACTATGCGAACTTGCTAGCATTTGTGAGTGGTCTGGACGCACGTGGTATGGCTGATGCCAAAAACGTGATCTCGGCGGCGAAGTCCATCAGGGTTCTTGTGGACAATGTCAGAAGGCTAGCAGAACTGAAGGACTCCGAACCGATTGCACTTGAGAGAGTTGATATCAAGGCGGTTCTCCACGACTGCATTTCAGCTGTGAAAAGGGACTTTCCTTCGAGAGATATCGTCATCAACTTCGAATGCCCAGACGTTGTGGGCCCGATTCTGGCGGATGACCTTGTCCGCGACCTGTTCATGAATCTGCTGAACAACGCGGTGAAATACAGTCCGGAGAAGCAGGTTGAGGTGGGCCTGAAAGTGATAGAGGGACACAGTGCATATACGATAAGAATTGAGGACCACGGTCAGGGCATACCCGACGTCAAGAAGGAACAGATATTCGAGAGATTCACCCCGCGTCCTGAGGGATTTGACGGAACTGGCCTAGGTCTCTCCGTTGTGAGCCTGTTGGTGAAGAGGTACAACGGTCTCATCAGTGTCCGAGATCGGATCGCAGGAGATTGGACGCAGGGGACTTGCTTCGATGTATCGCTCCCGAAGCTTCTCAGTAGCGAGTCTAGAACCAGAATTGGCGATTATGGCAGCGCAGATATGTTCTCCGATTCGGAATCTTCCCAAGGTCAGCCAGACCGAAAGGAATAAGAATTGTTCATCGTCTCACCGTCACAGATGCCACGAGATGAGGACAGCCTGACTCTGAGCGAAACCCGGGATTTCGACTCGATCCGAGCCCTCTCGCTCAGGTCCGGTCTGGAAGACGGGTCTTTCGAACATATAGTGAAAGCGTACGGCTTCTTCTCGGGCGATCGAATGGTTGGCTGCGTTGCGTTGAAGGTTGAGAAGCGCATCTATTCAGTGGATTGGCTTGCCGTTGAATCGGGGATGCGAAGGAACGGGCTTGGCTCAGCTCTTGTGAAGAAGATAGAGGAGGAGGCAAAGACAAGGGGATGCCGAAGGCTTTGGACGGTCGCGCGCGCGCCTGAGTTCTTTCGGAAGTTGGGATTTCAAATCCCAACATCTGATGATTCGGCCGGGCCTTCGATGGGCCATTGTCAACGTTGTCCACAATACAAGAAGTCGTGCTTCCCCGCCATCCTCGTCAAGAGCCTGTGAGTTCGACAGACATAAGTACCTTCGATTTCTCGGAAGCCATGCAAGGCAGGCTAGGCTATGACCGTGAGCGAGAAGAGAATCAAACAGTGCGCCATAAGCATAGTGCAGTCCTCGAATCTCAAGAAAGGTGACGGTGTGGTCGTGAAAGGAGGAGCACATACGATGGCGCTCTTGGAGGAGGTTGCGCTCGAATGCCTCAGGAAGGGAGCTACTGCATCCATTCTAGTTTCGACCGACAGGCTCGCAAAGAGCATCTATGATGAAATCCCAGCTTCCACCCTTTCAACCACCCCAAAACAGTATCTTGGAATGGTGAAGGCATGCGACATGCTGATCTCTATCGAAGAGCTGGACGACCCATCGATTGCGGAACGATTCCCCAGGAACAAGCTCCAGGCTAGACAGAAGGCGATGTTGCCGCTGTACGATGTGCTTTACCATCCACGTGATGGGAAGAAGTGGCTCTATGCTGGATGGCCAACGCGTTCCGCTGCGAGAAGTTTCGGTGTGAAATACGATGAGCTCGAGGATATCGTGATCGGCGGGATATCGGTGGCACCAGAGTTCCTGAGGCGCATGGGCAAGAGACTCAATTCGAAGCTGGAGGATGCTTCCTGGATCCACGTTTGGGACAACAAGGGCACTGATCTCAGAGTGAAGGTTGAAGGACGAAGACGTAGTATAGATGACGGGTTCATCAGCGATGAGGACTTCAGGGTGGGCGACCGCGGGAGCAATCTTCCTGCGGGCGAGCTGTTCATCGCTCCGCATGAGACTGTTGGCAGCGGGACATTGTACTGTCCCGTCACTCGCGACAGGATGTCCGATAAGGTCATCAAGGACGTCCACCTCGTATTCAAGAACGGCGTCATACAGCTGGACAAGACAACTGCCAGCAAGAACGGGGACGTTTTGGCATCCAGTTTCAGAGAGTGCGAGCAGGTAGACAGGACCAAATACAGTCCCGTCAGGACTAAGAACATTGCCGAGCTGGGCATTGGCTTCAACCCGAGAATCAAGAGAGCAATCGGCTACATCCTCCCCGACGAGAAGGTCACGGGCACAGTGCACCTCGCATTCGGCTCAAATCGTAGCTATGGTGGAACTTCCGAATCGACATTGCACTGGGATTTTGTCAGCGCCCCTGGCGTCAGTATTGAGGCCGAACTGGCCGATGACAGTACGGTCCAGATCATGAGGAATGGCAGGTTTCTGTAGCTGTTCTCCAAGCTAGCTGCAGAGCATCCTCCCGGCCTTGCGCGCGCGCTCGAGAGCATCGTTCTTCCTCGGCCCAACATCAGGATCATCAGTGTTGCTCAATAGGACTTCTCCGATGTATTCATAGTCAATCGCGGAGAAGAATGCTTTCGCAACGTGAATGGCGGGTTCGAAGACCAATGTCTTCGGGCCGCCTGCACACGATACAAAAAGCCCCTTGGGACGTCTTCGTCCCTCGTAGGCCCGTTTCTTGAGCACGAAACGCTCCACCCAGAAGCACTGGCATCGATCTATCATCGCCTTCGTCTGCGCAGTGACACTCATGAAAAAGATTGGGGAAGCCAGAACAATAGCATCGACTTCTCGGATTTTGGCGTAGATCATCTTCATGTCATCATCACTATGTGCACAGACCGCTCCCTGGTCGCATGCACGGCATTCACGACATGGGTGTATGTTCATCTTTGCCAGGTCGAATCGATCGGCAGCCGCGCCTCCCAGCCTCGCGCCTTCCAAAACCGCCTCCAGAAGATCGGCAGTGTTGCCCTTCACGCAGGGACTGCCGAGTAACCCGAGGACCCTCATCGCCATCTGTGCAGCTCCTGATACAAGTCCGACTCCAGCAAATGCCCATTGCTTATTTGTACTTGCTGTGAACTGGGCGCAAGATTAATCCAGCATGCACGGAATCCCCCTCAGGCCTGATTGACTTGAAGAAGAGATTCGCGGGAAAACGAGTCATTGTCACGGGTGGCGCCTCAGGCATTGGCAAGGCCACTGTAGAGAGATTCCTCGAGGAAGGAGCAAGAGTGGCGATCGTGGATGTGTCTGAGAAGAACGGGAATCGGGCTGTCGAGGAGATGAGGAAGAAGGGACACAGCCCTGTGCTTCTTGTTGGAGATGTCACCAACTCCCTGGACGTCCGTCGAATGGTTAAGCTGGCACTTGCCAGGCTGAGAAGAATCGACGTCCTCTTCAACAACGCTGGAATTCTTGTCGAAGGCACCGTAGAGCAGGTTTCGGAGGAGGACTGGGACAGAATCATGGCCGTCAACGTCAAGGGTGTGTTCCTGATGACGAAGGAGGTAATCCCGATCATGCTGAGGCAGAAGAAAGGGGTGATTGTGAACAACGCATCGTGCAGCGGGCTCGTCGGTGACAGGGGCGCAATCGCATACAACGCTTCCAAAGGTGCCGTCGTCCTGATGACGAAATGCCTCGCCCTTGACTACGCGAGAAAGAACATCAGGGTGAACTGTGTGTGCCCAGGAGAGATCGAGACCCCCATGTTCCTGCAGGAGGCCAGGTCCAGAGGGATTACCCCCGAGGAGCACAGAGAAGCGCTGCGCGAGTACCATCCGATAGGCCGCCTTGGCAGACCGAGAGAGGTGGCCGACGCTGTGCTCTTCCTCGCATCCGATGACGCCAGTTTCATCACCGGGACCGCGTTCTCTGTCGATGGCGGCTATACTTGTCAGTGAGGCTGTCGGGCCTCTCAAGCTCTACTTCGACAACTGCTCCGGTTGTCACCATCTTCAGAGGAGATAGATCTCCTTCCACGCGACCCACCACATTGCATGGGCTATAGGCACGCGGTTCCTGATCGGTGCTGACAGGTGTTGGGCCGAAGAATACCGCAATGGCATCGCCGTCTGGCCAATAGGCCACATCTCCTATCTTCATGTCCTGTCGCGCGTCGTTTTCCAAATCTGAATGGAACGGTGCTTCGAAGTATACCTCATCGCCCCATCTGCTCCCTCCCGATCTGAACGGAAGAGAACTCAGGAGTCTTCTGACGGTGGGAGTCGCCTCTTCTCGCAGCCGAACAACAATCTCGCACCGTTCGTCAATTCTGATGCGTATCCTCGTCATATTAACCACTCATCACACATGATCCTCTGGTTGCATATCCCTGTCGTTCGACAAGGGTCACCCCCTACCGGCTCTCATCTGTCCGTTCGGCCTAAAGATTTAAGGGCGTTCAGAGCATTAGACAGCTGCGTACGACGCGGAGGCCCGGCCCAATCCGAAGTGGCTAACACGGGACCAGAAGCAAAAGGGAGGAGATAGATTGGCATCACAGAAATTGAAGGATTTGTTGAACGTGGCAATTGCCCGTGAGATTCAGGTATCCATCCAGTACATGTGGCAACATGTGCAATGGATGGGAGTCGAACACTTTGCGGTGAGCGACAAGTTGAAAGAGATCGCCGTCCAGGAGATGAAGCACGCTGAGAAGATCGCCGAGAGACTATGGTATCTCGAGGGCGTGCCAACAACGAAGCCGTCTCCGATCAATGTTGGCAGCAATCTCTGGGAGATGGTTGACCTCGACATCAAGGCGGAAGAGGAGGCCATAGAACTCTACAAGAAGATAGAAGATGTCGCTGACGCCGAGAAGGATCCGACCACGAGGTTCATTTTCGAGTCCATCCTGGAGGACGAAGAGGATCACCACGACTTCTTCACATCGCTCAAGGAGAAGGGAAGGAAGTCGAAGTAGAGGTTTTCCTGCTGTTGCGCGCCGAACACGAAACGCTGCGCCGTAGTCCGTGCGATTGAGTACTGATCATCAGCAGCCGATGCCACAGAAACCGTGGACAACTGGAGCGATCCTCGGCGCTGAGCCCTTAAGCCCTGGGCTTCTTCCGTCCAAACAGCTTTCGCTTGATGGCTTTGATCTTCTGGCGCTGGATTGCCTCAGTCGGGTTGAGTTTCTTTGGGCAGACCTCCACGCAGTTGAACTGCGTGTGACATCTCCAGACGCCATTCTCGCTTTCGATGATATCCAACCGCTCATCGGGAACCGCGTCCCTCGTAT
>CAYOXJ010000044.1:0-8922 GCA_964407905.1 uncultured Thermoplasmata archaeon | reverse complement strand
GAGTGGCATGGGGGCGGCGACCTGACAGGTCACCACCCGATGACTTTACAGAACCGCCGGCACAAAGGCACGCTTAAGTAACATGAACAACATCCGCAAGACCACAGGAAAAAGACAACGGTGCGTCACCGATGGCAGATTTGCAGACCGCTTTCCTTCTCAGCATGGCAGTTGTCATAGCGGTCGCTGCTGTCATCGTTATTCTCTTCCATCGGTTCAGGCAACCGCTGATCTTGGGATATCTTCTGGCAGGGATGATTGCGGGGCCGTTTGTGACTTCGGTCGAGGTTACGACAGGTGAAGGCATAGAAGCCAGGGACATTGTAGAGCTCCTCGCGAGATTGGGCATCATCCTGTTGACCTTCTCCATAGGGCTAGAGTTCAGCCTCAAGCAATTGCGGAGAATCGGCATCACCGTCATAGCGGCCGCAGCTCTGGAGATTGCCGTCATGATCGGCATCGGCTTTCAGCTTGGGATCGCTCTGTGGGGAAAGGAGAGCACTCTCGAGGCCTCGCTATTGGGCGCAATCCTTTCGGTTGCCTCGACGATGATAATCGTGCGCGCTCTCCGGGAGAGCGGAGGCCTGAGCAACGAGAGGTCCCGCTTGATAGTGGGATTGCTTGTTGTTGAGGACATGGCTGCCGTCCTCATCCTTGCCGCCGTTTCAGGACTCGTGTCTTCTGGACAGGTTAGCACAACCCAGCTCTTCTGGCTCGTCGCAAAGATGATGGGGTTCATCGCAATCTCCCTTGCCTTTGGGGTGGCGATCATACCGAGGCTGGTCGACTACGTCGGAAAACAGCGCTCCAACGAGTTGCTCGTGATAAGCGTCCTCGGACTTGCATTCTCGATGGCCATCTTCTCGAGGTGGGTCGGCTTCTCAGAGGTGATCGGAGCATTCGTCATGGGGGCTATCGTCTCGGAGTCCAGATACGTGGGCGATATCATGCGAAGAATTGAGCCTGTGCGAGATCTCTTTGGAGCGATATTCTTCATCACGGTCGGCATGCTGGTCAAGGTGAGCTTCTTTGGCGACATCTCGTTTATGGTGACTGCACTCATAATAGCTTCAGTCTTCGTGCTTGCGAAGATGTTCGCATGCGGCCTGGCCACATTCGTCTGCGGGTTCGGGGCTCGCAACTCGGTCGGTGCCGGCCTGGGCATGATTGCGATCGGCGAGTTCTCATTGATGATTGCTGT
The DNA here is from genome assembly GCA_964407905.1 of uncultured Thermoplasmata archaeon. Taxonomy (GTDB): domain Archaea; phylum Thermoplasmatota; class Thermoplasmata; order UBA10834; family UBA10834; genus COMBO-56-21. Next base: position 7,721 of record CAYOXJ010000044.1, on the reverse strand, counting down.
GGTGGCAATGGGTTCCGAGGCAATCCGTGAAAGCATCTACCCGACTGTGGTCCTCGTCACCACGATAACTGCCCTGCTTGTACCCTACAGCGTCAAATCCACGGACAGGGTGACTAGCACACTGGAACGAAAAATGCCGAAGTCCCTGCTAATGGTGGCGTCATACCTCAACCTGGTCGTAAGGAGCATCAGGAGCAGATCAAGATCGTCTGTACACCTGTCAAACGAGATGAGAAACAGTATTTCGAGGCTGTTCGTCTACATAGCAGTCATGATTTCGGTCGTCGCTCTGGCGATTAATTCCTTGCCGCAGACATCGGAATACGCCTACCTCGTGGGAGGAAACGAGGACGTGATTCTGCTCCTGATTGCAGCTGGGACTATGATCGTGGTCATCTTCGGAATCGTCGGCGTCTGGCGAAGGACGATCAGGATCATCGAGGTCGCGACGAGTGAGGCGATGCTCGGCACGAAATCGGCTGAGAACATCGGCTACCAGGCCACGGCAGGTTCCCTCAGATGGGGCTTCCTTGCTTTCTACATTATAATAGGTTTCATTGCAGTCTCTCCAATCGTACGGTCTCTTGTGGAGCAGACCATCATTTTTGGGATCGTAACCGCATCCATTATCGCTGTGGCAATTGTCGCTCTCTGGGGCTCAGTCCAGACCATCGACAGAAAGCTATCCGAGATCTTCGAACAGAAAGAGGTTTCACCATATGGTGAATCATCCGTGGACTTGGCAGAGATCGAGGACATCATAGCGGCAATGGAGCGTGGAAAGCCTTGAGACTTGTTCATCTATCGGACACCCATTTGGGGTTCAGCGCCTACTCGAAGCTCGACCCTGTCGAGGGCATCAACCAGCGGGAGGCAGACATCTACAGGGCTTTCGGACAGGCCGTGGACAAGGTCCTTCAGCTTCAGCCTGATCTGGTCATTCACTCAGGAGACCTCTTCGACAGGCCACACCCACAGAACAGGGCGATCGACTTCGCCATGAGACAGCTGATTCGCCTCTCCGAAGCGGGCATCGATACGGTACTGATCTCAGGCAACCATTCAACCCCTCGATTGAGAGAGTATGGCAACATCTTCTCCGTATTCGAGCATCTTGAGCACGTACACCCGATCCATCGTCCGGGGCGCACAAGCCTCGTGATCGGCGACGTGACCATCCACGGAGTGCCTCATTCGGCCGTTCCGCCGCTCGCTGATGTCATGGAACGCATTGCGCCCAGCAGAGAGACTGGCATGAACATCCTCGTGCTCCATGCTGGCATCGTGGGACCGGAGACCTACAAGATGGACGAGTTCAACGAGCAGACGGTGTCGGGGGAGTCTATCTCTGGCGACTGGGATTACGTGGCCCTGGGGCACTATCACGAGTTCAAGAAGGTCGGACGCGCTGCGTACTACGCGGGCTCGACGGAGCGAATGAGCTTCCGCGAGTGGAACCAGGACAAAGGAATCGTCGAGGTGGATCTGGACTCCAACAAGATCGCGTTCCACAAGCTCGAAATCCGAGAGATGCTGGATCTTCCTGTCATCGACGCATCTGGGCTTGCCTCACCAGAAATACTGCGCGAGGCGAAGGACAGGCTGAACTCAACTGGAATCGACAACAAGATCACAAGACTCGTTGTGAAGAACGTCGCAACGGAGGCGTATCGGTCGCTGGACATGTCGACAATGAAGCGTTTCGGGTCGGGGGCTCTCCACTTCGAGCTCAGGATTGAGAGGTCTGGGGCCGAGGCAACTGCCACAGCGGGGGATGTGCACATCGGCCTTCTCGCAGACGAGTTCTCGAAGTATGTGCTTTCGCTCGACGCATCCGACGACAAGAAGAAGAAGCTGCTGGACCTCGGCGTTCCCTATGTTGCAAGGGTGGAAGAATGAGGCTCATCTGCCTCAAGCTGAAGAACTACCGTAGGTTCAGGGAGCTGAAGCTGGAGTTCCCCGACGGCGTCGTAGGCATTCTCGGCCCGAACGGCGTGGGCAAGAGCACGATAATCGAGGGGGTTGCGTGGGCGCTGTTCGGCAACGTCGAGGAGGTCGTCCGCACCGCGAAGGAGGGCGTGCGATGGGCCGGGGCGAGGCCCGGAGACACCTGCTCCGCAGTTCTGGAGTTCGAACTTGCTGGGACGGAGTACAGGGTCGAGCGCGAGATGGGCGGCAGAAGCCTCTCTGTGAAGGCTTCGCTGAGGACGAAGGACACGGTGCTCGCCGATAGCGATAGGTCTGTGAGGGAGAAGATCCAGAAGCTCATAGGAATGGACTACAAGTCGTTCTTCACGTCTGTGTTCGCCAGGCAGAAGGAGCTGAACGCGCTGTTAAGTGTGGCGCCGGGAGAGAGGAAGAAGACCGTCCTGAGAATGCTCAGAATAGACGGCGTGGACGACGTCCTGTCCTATGTTCGCGAGGACAAGAACGCTGTCGAGAACCGCATCAGGGGCGCGCAGGCGACGCTCTTGATGGAGGATGGGCGCGAAAAGGAGGCGGTGCTGAGCGAGAGGTTGCCTGAACTGTCCCGAAGCCTTGAAACAGCGGAGAACGAGCTGAAGGAAGCGGAAAGGCGAGAGAAGGATGCGGAGAAGGAGGCTTCGGCCGCTAAGGAGAAGAGGGATTCCCTCAGAAAAGACGTAGAGGCCTACAACACTGCATCTGGAGATCTTAAGGCGATAGAATCGACAATCAGCACCCTGAGGGCGAGAGAGAAGAGCACGATGGAGAACCTCGCAAAGGCAAGAGCTGCAGCCGAGAGACTTCCGACGCTCGAAGAAGAGGAGAAGGCCTGGAGGGAAGCATCGGCCCGGAAGGACGAGCTCGAGAGTGAGCGAGAAAAGAGCCAGAAAGCGGAAGCGACGCTGAAGGAGATCGCGACAGACGAGGCTGAGGTCAAGAGAAGAGAGGATGAGTTGAGCGGGCTGAGAAGCTCTCTCCCTTCCGCCGAGGACCTGAAGGCGAAAATCGTCAAGATAGACGAGGAACGGGCCAAGTGCGACTCCGAGAAGGAGAGCATGTCCAAGCGGATTGGAGAACTCGATGCGACTATTGATGAAAGAGCGAAGGCTGCAGAGAAGGACGGCAAGAAGCTGGAGGAGATCATGGCCGCGGGCAAGGACGGCACCTGCCCGACCTGCGAGCGAAGACTGGACGAGGCCTATGACCTGCTCGTCGCGAAGCTGACAGGGAGCTCCGAACTTGCTGCGAGGGCAGCGAGTGATGCCAGGCTCGAGGTCGCGAGGCTCAGAAGCGATCTCGAAGGCCTCGCGAGAAAGGGGGAGGCGTTGAGAAAGAAGAGGGTGAATCTTGAAGCGGAACTGAACCGCCTGACGCAACACGAAGCTTCGATTGCGGAGAGGACTGCTGAGATCGAGAAAGTCAGGGAGAGGATTAGCAAGAGGAAGAAGGACTTTGCATCGCTCGGGCAGATTGCGTTCTCGCACGAGGAATATTCAGTGCTCCTGAAGGAGCACTCACGCCTCAAGGAAAGGCACGATGAGTTCATCCGAACCAGCAAGGAGAAGGAACTGGCAGACTCATTCACGAAAGAACTCGAGAGCGTTGGCGGCCAAATTGCAAAGGCCGCAAAGCAGGAGCAGCAGTACAAAAACATTGTCGCCGAGCTTGAACCAAAGAAGAACCTTCACTATGCGACATCATTGGATTTTGACCAGAAAACGGTCATCATCGGCAAGATGAAGGATGCCCTTCGAGGAGCGAGCGCGAGAAGAGACAAAGCATTCGCAGACAGCGAGCGCGTGCGCGGAGAGCTCGACGAAATCGAGCGGGTCAAGCACGTCATTCATATCGACAGGAAGCAGTACGAAGACCTTGCACTGCTGGATGGTGTCGTGGTGGACTTCAGAGACCACCTCATCGGAAGGGTCGCACCTGCTCTCTCCGCCCTGACCTCGAAGGAGCTCGAGGCAATGACCGACGGCAGGTACGATACGGTGCGGCTGGACGAGAATTACGAGATGCTCATCGACGACCAGGGCGAGACCTATCCGGTCAGGAGGTTCTCGGGCGGTGAGACAGATCTCGCCAACCTGGGTCTGAGGCTGGCCATCTCGGGAGTGATCGCGGACAGGACAGGAGCGCCTCCAATCAACCTCCTGATACTCGACGAGATCTTCGGTTCGCTGGATCCGGACCGGAAGCGGAGCGTCATGACTGCGATGTCAAGGCTTTCGGGCCAGTTCAGCCAGATCTTCCTGATCACGCACATAGAGGACGTCAAGGACATGATGGGCCACGTGATCAAGGTGGAGGAGCAAGAGGACGGGACGAGCAGGGCCTGGCTCGTGACCTAGGCGTTGCCGAACTCGCCCAGCTTCAACTGGTCCTGTATGTCGATGTCCTTCTCCTCATGAGGAATGTTCAGCAGGTCCATCATCTGGAAGGCGTTCTTGACCGCCTTTGCCCTTCCATGGTTGTTGAAATAGATCCTCGCCGCCTCTGAGTTGGAGACCATCTCCTGCAACCTTTGCCTCCACGGCTCGAGCTGCTCGTGTGTGTAGAGGTAGTCGTACCTGTTTATCCTGTAGTCGTCCTCGCTCTCTTCTTTGTACCAGATGTCGTAGTTCCTCCCATGGAACCTCACATACGCGTGCTTGGCGGTGAGAGATCTGGTGACTGGGAACCCAGGGCCGTCGACTATCACGTTCGCGACCTCGAACTCCTGGAGGGTCTCCAGGGCGTCAGCTGCGAGCTCGTTCCCCCGCTCGTTCAACCAGCTCCTGTGCCGGAACTCAACTGCGTAGTCATACGCGTCTGTGCCCAACATTTGAAACAGAGTCCTGAGCTTGCCAAGGCTTTCCTTCCCCTCGAGCTTGAAGTAGGGCGTGAGCTGTATCAAAACCCCGCCAAGGAGACCTGCGTCGGCCAATGGTTTCACACAAATATCTTCGAAGCTGGACGCCTGTGCGGCAGCCTTCTCCGCATCGTCTTTGAGAATTGATTCATGCGTGACTATCTGGGGTAGCTTCACGGAGAACTCAAATCCTGGCTTCTGTTTTCCTCGCTCAATCCATGACTTGACGATGAAGTCGTTCGGGACCCTGTAGAACGTCGAATTGATCTCGACGGTTGGAAAGAATCTCGAGTAGTAAGGGAGCCACTCTCCCTTCTTCTTCGCAAGGTCTGCTGGGTAGAATCTCCCCACCCAATCGTCGTACGACCAGCCGGAACAGCCGATCAGTGCGGCCATCATACTTTCACATGACCTATGGCTATAAAAAGGATTCTTCAAGGGACCGGAAGCTGGCATTCCTGCTCCTGGCCCCTTGTCAGAGCAAAGTGATATATCTCCGGATGGGCCTAGCACTGACTGCCTGGAAGAATCTGCCGCTGAGATACATGAAGCGGTGTTCCGACACCAGGCTACAGTGTGCCGGAATGGGTCCCTCTACGAACCATCGGTGAGACACCGGAGCGTGTGTAGGGGACAACGCGGCGCACAACACAACCCCCAGGAGGGTCAGGGCGGCGAGACTGCGTAAGCATGCCATGAACCGCGCTGTTACACCTGGGGGACAATTCTCGTTCTAGCGTCTGCGTAGTTTCTGAGCGGCTACCCTGCGCAGCCAGGTTTCTGCTTCCTCGTAGTGCGAGAATTGCCTTTCTCTGATCTTGAATTCAGAGGTATGATGGATGCGTTTCTCGAGCAGACTATCCGGCTCGAAGATGCTGTGGAGCAGCTCATGGTAGATCACGAATTCGAGAGCATATCTTGGCACGCGTTCGGAGTCCAACACACGGTTGACTGCTAGGAGTTCGATGGCCTCAAAGTAGTATCCGAGCCTCCGTTTCGGAGACTCGGTCGTCCAGGCGAGGATGGGCGTTGCGAAAGAACCTGAGAAGTAGAACGAGTTGACGTAGTCGAACACTTCGCACAGATCCCTGACCCTACCCTTCGGCTCGAGGACCAGGGAATTCGCCCTTGAGAGATAGAGGCTTTTCTTCCGCACCCACAGATCTCCGGAGCGCACGAAGCCGAGATACTTCTGTCCGTGGCCATCAGGACAGTCTTTCCCGACGGCTCTCGACACGAGATACCAGGCCAGAGATGTGAGGACTTCTGGCGGCGCGTCCTTCAAGTAGTCGCTCACTCTGATGACGACACTGCGTCCCTGTGTCCTCCAAGTGTGTTTCAGTTCCGCATACGGATAGAATCCGACCGAAACCTGCTCGACTCCCATCTGTTTCGCAACAGACGAGAAGACATCTTCCAGGCTCACATCAGATGTATGGCCGAATCTCTTTATATGGCTCACGATTAATCCCGAGGGGCCCATGATTAGTGCTAACGGTGCCTCTGCCAAAGGGATTGAGGAAGAACACAGGCCAGAGCTTATGGCCAGGAGAGATCCAATCGCACTCACTCTCGTTGTCCTGCTCCTGCTCGCGACCATAGCAACTTCTGCGCAAGTCGCCATGGCGGATGACAGAATCAGCTCAATCGTGCAGAGCGTGTCCGGCCCGCGAATCATGGAGACCGTGACCGACCTCGAAGCTTTTGGATCAAGAGCGTTCTATCTCGATTCCTCGAAAGAGGCAGCTGGATACATACACGACAGGTTCGAAGAACTCAGCCTATATGTTGAGTATCAGGAGTTTATGCTCGGATCAATAGAGGTTGCGAATGTTGTAGCAGTTCTCAACGGGACTTCTCCAGATGCTCCCCAGTTCCTCTTCGGCGCGCATTACGACAGCGAGAACGGGATGGTTGAGAACTATTCTGACGCGCTCAACATGTCCGCTCCAGGAGCCGACGATGATGCTTCCGGGATCGCAGCCGTCATAGAGCTGGCCAGGGTGCTGTCCGCCGTGGATCTGAAGAACACCATCAAGTTCGTGGCTTTTGACGCTGAGGAATACGGCTACGATTTCTCTGGGGGTCTGAAGGGCAGCTCGTACTTCGCGACCCATGAGAAAGCTACAGGGGTGGAATACGTCGGATCTGCCATCTTGGACATGATTGGATACAAGGATGGCCAGGCCAACATTGTGTTTGGGATAGTGAACGACAAGGACAACGCTTTCGCGAAGCACGTCTTGACGGCGGTGAGCGAGTACGATATCAATCTCACATTCGAGGTACACGTCAAGCCATCCATCACATTCAGTGATCACAGTTCGTTCTGGCAGGTGGGCTATCCCAGCATGCTTGTTATCGAGGAGCTATCCACTACGACCAATGAACCAGTCAATCCATTCTACCATACTCCCAATGACACCTCGGACAGATTGTCGGAGGATCAGATGGAAGAAGTAACTAAGGCGATGGCCGCGGGATTGCTGGAGCTGCTGAGTCCGCACAAGAACACACTTGTCCTCGTCATAGTGTTGTTGGCAGTCGCCGTGGCCGCAGTGGCGATTGTAGTCTTGTATCAGCACAACAAGAAGCGGAAAGGCTGAGAACATGGGAGAGAAGAAGGATCGGGCCATGAAGCGAGAATACCCGAGCGCTCCTCTCATAGGAGTGGGCGCAGTTGTGATCAAGAACGGCAGGATACTGCTGGTCAAGCGGGCATTTGACCCGGGAGTGGGGAAATGGAGCATCCCCGGGGGGCTGGTGGAAGTTGGCGAGAAGCTATCGGATGCATGTGCGAGGGAGACAGAAGAAGAGACCGGAATCAAAGCAGAAGTGCTTGAGCTCATCAACGTCTTCGACATGATAGATCGAGACGATTCTGGCAGGACAAGATACCACT
>CAYOXJ010000043.1:1813-9106 GCA_964407905.1 uncultured Thermoplasmata archaeon | reverse complement strand
CGGCGGCCGAGTCTGAACCGGAGATTAGTTCCAACGGAAAAGAAGGGGGCCCTCTGTAGGACTGCAATTACAGCTTGAACTCCTTCTTCTTAGCGAGCACCTTGTCCTCGTATCTCTGGGGCAGGGACCACGCCAAATAATCTATGTCATCGAGGTTCCTGACAAACTTCGCCTTGCTCGGCGTATCTATGAGATCCGCGAGCTCTCGCGTCTTCTTGATGTAATCATAGAGCCACCAAACGCAGATAATCAGGCCGATGGGGGCCCCGACTGCAAGCCATGTGACCCAAGTTCCGATTGGGTTCAAGAAGTCCTCGAAGAATCCGAGCATCCTCGGGAGGTCGAAGGTGACCGTGTCATTTTCTTCGTCGATGTCGATGTACTTCCAACCGATGACTCCTACCACCGTGAGGAATCCGAACAGCAAAGTCAGGAGACAGCTCAGTTCGAGCCTATACTCTGTGAAGAAGCTCTTGGACATGGTCTCTGCAAAGAGCCGATAAAACCGTCTCCTGTTAAAATTGTTTTCTCTGTGTATCTGGTGTTACTTGTAGACCAAACCGAGAAGGCAAGGGCCCTCGATTGGCGAGCATGAATCATCGTGTCCTCGATGTTCGGTTCCTCGCTGTCGTCGCGTGCTGCCTCGTCAGCTCAATGGTGATGCTTTCCTCAGCAGCATCTCCTCCGGTTGTGGCGATTTCGCAATTACCTCAGCTGGAGACTGGCACGACCGTGACCGTTATCGGCGTGCTCGTCGATCAGTGGCTTCGCGACGATGGTTCTGTGAGCCTCGTCATAGCCGATGTCTCGGACGGCGCCACAACTCGCATCATCTATGGCGCATCCGAGTCCCTCGGTGTAGGTGCTGCCATCGGCCTCGGCGATGAGATAATGGCGACAGGAGAGGTGTCCAGTTCGAAACGTCCTCCAACGATATTTGCCGATGACGACGAGGTGGTGCTCCTGAGGAAGGCCGAGCACGTGCTCAGTGTCAGCACCATCTCATCAAACTGGATCCTCTTCGTCAATGACAGGTTCGACGTCCGAGGTGTTATTATCGAGGGATCATCTTGGGGTGAGTTCCGGCTGCTGGACACGAGCGCAAGTTGCAGCCTGTCGCTCGCGAGCCATGATAGCCTTTCACGCTTCGCAGGGGCGGAGGTCGTGGTCAATGGGTACTTGAATCTCGATCGAAACGCCATGTGCCTAGTTCTTAGCGTTGAAAGCATCTCCCTGGCTTCCTGACGAAAACCCTTTTCTGGAAGCCCCGCAATGGCCATGCTCGTGCCCTCTACGCTCCTCGCATTCGATGATACGGATTCCCCCGAGGGAATGTGCACTACTCATCTTGCAGCCCTTGTGCTCGAAGAGCTCTCGGACTACGATCTCATCGGTCTCCCAAGATTGGTCCGGCTCAACCCGAACGTTCCTTGGAAGACGAGAGGCAATGCCGCGATTTGTATGCCGCTTGGAAGAGCATCCGGAAGTGGAAGGATCTGCGGATCTCTGAAGGGCGAACCTGTCAGGTGCCATTCGAAAGGAAGGCCGGGCGATCCTGAGGACGTGTTAGGTCAGGCCTCCAAGGTGCTCGAGAGGGTTGCCAGGTTCGACTGCGCGAAGACAAACCCAGGGATCGTCGCATCGAACCAGAAACCCCCGCCATCGCTGTATTGGAGGACCGTCAGGGGCATCGTGCCTCTGGCGGACGTCGAGGGGATTCTCAGAAGAGGAGGCGCAGTCTGGAAGAAGTACAAGGAGGGCCGCGGCATCATTGGTGCATCTGCAGCAATGGCTTGGCGCCCAAGGGATAGGACTTGGGAAGTCATCACATATCGATCGCCCGAGAGAGTCGGCACTCCGAGGACGATAGACCCCGGGAGCGTGATAGCGATGGATAGGGCCACCAGATGGACCTTCAACAACTATGATTACGAGAACGACCACGTAGCAATCGCCCCCGGATCCCCGTGTCCTATACTTTACGGCGTCAGAGGAGACCGTGCCCCTGAGTTGCTGAGAGCTCGCAAGATGATCAAGGGAGAAGAGCCTGAGTCCTGGTTGCTGTTTCTGACTAACCAGGCGACGGAGGACCATGTCATGGAGCGCAGAATCGGTTCTCTGGAACCATGGCAATCAGCGAGGGTGCGTGCACGCGTCGTCGAGAGGCCGAAGACCATCATCGGAGGCCACGTGATCGTCAGGGTCTCCGATGGCGCGGAGATAGACGCTGCGTTCTACGAACCCTCAAGGAGCTTCAGAGAAGTAGCCAGGCACCTCCTGCCGGGGGACGAGGTCGTTCTGTACGGCTCTGTTCGCGATGTCCCCAGAAGTCTAAACGTGGAGAAGATGCTCGTGAACAAGCTCGTCCTGGACTTCCGAAAGGCCCACAACCCGATCTGCAAGGGGTGCGAGAAGAGCATGGGATCGATGGGCAAGGACAAGGGATACAGATGCAAGATCTGCGGGATGAGGGCACCTCTGGAGGCAGCTAGCTTCGAGGTCGTCCCGCGAAAGATCAGGATGGGATGGTATGAGCCACCTGTCGCATCCAGAAGGCACCTTCACAAGCCGATACGGCGAATGTCGAGGAAGGACGTAGACAATCTATAAATACGCTCAGGCAAATCATCGCAGCTGGCCCTAGCACCATGGGGTTTCTGGTGCTGGATGTGTGATTGGTCATGAAGGAAGCCGTCATTGTGAGTGCTACACGAACGCCCATTGGCAAGTTCGGGGGCGGCCTGAAGGACCTGAGCGCCACTAGGCTCGGAGCGATAGCTATCAGGGAGGCCGTGAGGAGGGCGAAGCTGGAGCCCAAGGATGTCGAGGAGTGCATCATGGGCAATGTGATCGCTGCGGGCCTTGGCCAGAACCCCGCTCGGCAGGCCGCGCTCTGGGGAGGCCTGCCTGACGAGGTCCCTGCAGTGACAATCAACAAGGTCTGCGGATCCGGGCTCAAGGCCGTCATGCTCGCCTCGGACGCGATTCTCGCTGGCAAAGAGCGCGTTGTAGTTGCCGGAGGAATGGAGAGCATGACCAATGCGCCCTATCTTCTGGAGAAGGCTAGGTTCGGCTACAAGCTCTTCGATTCGTCCCTCGTCGACGCTATGGTGAGAGACGGCCTCTGGGACGTCTTCAACAATTTCCACATGGGCAACACGGGAGAAATAATCGCAGAGATGAACGGCATCACAAGGCAGGATGCTGACAAGTTCTCTCTCTGGAGCCATCAGAAGGCCATCCATGCCATCAAGAGCGGCGCGTTCAAGGAGGAGATCGTTCATGTCGAGCTCCCTTCGAAGAAGGAGGTCGCCATATTCTCCCAGGACGAGGGCCCAAGGGAGGACACGACTCTTGAGGCGTTGGCCAAGCTCAAGCCCGTCTTCAAGAACGATGGCGTGCTGACCGCGGGCAACTCATCCAGCATCAACGATGGGGCGTCCGCTCTCGTGATCGCGGACTCGGGATTCGCCAAGGAGAGAGGCCTCAGACCATTGGCTAGGATTATTGACTATCTCGCGGTTGGAGTGAAGCCTGAGCTCATCATGGAAGCTCCGATCCCGGCCGTGAGGAAGTTGTTAAAGAGGAACAAGCTCGAGGTGAAGGACATCGACCTGTTCGAGCACAACGAGGCCTTTTCCACGGCCTCGATCGCCGTCATGAAGCATCTCGGGATCCCTGAGGACAAGTTCAATGTGAACGGCGGTGCCGTCGCGCTGGGCCATCCGATCGGATGCAGTGGCGCAAGGGTTCTGACGACGCTCATCTACGCGATGCGCGCTCGCAGAGCCAGACGGGGAATCGCTACGCTCTGTCTCGGCGGCGGGAACGCCGTCGCAATGCTTGTGGAGCAGTAGGCCCGGGACTTTTCCTGGAAAAACAAGATATCTAGGAAGGGCTTATCTGGACGCCCACTCCGAGATGATACGATGGATGCGAGCGAGCTGATTGAAGCGGTGGCTCATGACCAAGATGAGATGGTCGACAGCCTGTGTTCCATGCTGAGGATAAAAGCGATCGGGCCCGAGAACGCGGGCGAGGGTGAAGCCGAGCGAGGCAAGTTCCTCGTCGCCCTCGCGTCCAGACTTGGCTTTGGGTCAATCGAGGTCTTCGAGTCAGATGACCCCCGGGTTCCAACCGGAAAGAGGCCCAACATAATCCTCCGAGTCGAGGGGTCCACGAAGAAGAACCTCTGGGTCGTCACGCATATGGATACCGTGCCTGAGGGAGATATGGCCTCCTGGAAATACCCGCCCTACGATCCCAAGGTTGTGGATGGAAGGGTTTATGGCCGTGGCTCGGAGGACAATGGTCAGGAGATCATCGCATCGCTGTACGGACTCAGAGCACTGCTCAAGACCGGCGTGAGACCGGAGTGCAACATTGGGCTCGTGTTCGTTTCTGATGAGGAGCACGGGTTCGTTCATGGCCTCGATTTCCTTCTCGAGAAGAGAGTCTTCGAGAAGGGCGACCTTGTGATCGTTCCAGATCATGGTCAGGCCGACGGAACTGCAATAGCCGTTGTCGAGAAGGGCATTGCCTGGACCAACGTTGAGGTCATTGGCCGACAGACTCACGGGAGCACTCCTCACAAGGGCGTCAATGCGCTCGAGGTCGCTGCGAGGTACATGGTCGCAGCGGTCGATCGTTGTAGAGAGAGGTTTTCGAAGCGCGACCCGCTCTTCGACCCACCCTGTAGCACATTCGAGCCGACAAGATGCGACGCGAATGGGCCCAATGTGAATACGGTTCCAGGAAGGCAACAGTTCGCATTCGACTTCAGGGTCTTGCCCGAATACAGATTGGATGATGTCATGTCTGTACTGCAGGAGACAGCAAGAGAGCTCGAGCGCTCGACAGGGGCTAATATCAACTTGACGTATCTGCAGAGAGGCGATGCTGCGCCGGGAACGGCCACTGACTCTGAAATCGTCACACGGCTCTCGGATGCCATCTGGGTGGTGAAGAAGATGAGAGCCAGGCCGATCGGGATAGGAGGAGGCACGTGCGCAGCGCCGTTCAGGCGCCACGGCATCGAGGCTGCTGTATGGTCAACGATTCCTGAGACCGCACACGATGCCAACGAGTACGCGAACGTCGCCGACATCGTTGCTGATGCGAAGATATACGCTGTCCTTTTTGCAGGCAAGAACATCGAGAAGGACTAGAGGTCCTGCGAGCTCTTGGGCTGGGCATCGCCGAAGATCCGCGAGACCATCCAGTCCGCATCGAACCTTCTGAACTCGTCGTACTCTTGGCCGAAGCTGACATAGGCTATCGGTTTGCCGATGGTCTTCGCAATGGACAGAGCTGCCCCGCCCTTCGCGTCCGCGTCGATCTTCGTGAGGATGACCGCATCGATGCTGACAGCCGCATCGAATCGTCTGGCCTGCTCGACCGCATCTCCGCCGGAGAGCGCATCCCCGACAAAGAAGATGAGGTCCGGTTTGGCCACTCGCTTGATCTTCTTCATCTCATCCATCAGGTTGATGTTGGTCTGCATGCGACCTGCGGTATCGATGAGCACCACGTCCTTCTTCCTGGCCTTCGCATGCTCGATCGCATCGTAAGCTACCGCAGCCGGGTCACTGCCTTCCTGGTGCTTGATGATCTTGCAGCTGAGCCTTTCCGAGTGAAGTGTGAGCTGCTCGATCGCCCCCGCCCTGAAAGTGTCACCTGCTGCGAGAACACAGCTCAGGCCGTGCTTCTGCATTCTGCTGGCGAGCTTGGCGATGGCCGTGGTCTTTCCTCCGCCATTTATGCCGACGAACATGATGACAAAGGGCGGGGGCTTAGCCTTGATCCTCTCGTTCAGGGGCAGCTTCTGCTGCGCAAGGACGTTCTTCACTGCTGCACGCAATGCCAGTCTCACAGCCTCGTCGACCTTGAAGGATTTGTCAATGCGCCTGCCGGCAAGCTCGTTGCGCACGCCCTTCGTGAGCTCTTCAGCGACGGGGAGGGCAACATCCGCCTCGAGGAGCATGAGCTCGAGGTCGTGGAGCAGGTCGTCCAGGACGCTCTGCTTCAGCCGCCGTCCCGATTCATCAACCACTTCGGAGATATCATCAATCGACTTCGTCTTCGCCACGTCAGAGAAAGACGAGAACTTCTCCCTGAGTCCCTTGAACATGTGCCGCCCTCAAGCCTGTCCACCGGACTGCAGCGTGCTGTACTGCGTCTCGACCTTGTCCGTGAGTTCCCGTATCAAAGCCTCCGTTTGGGCAGCCCTGTCAGCGACCGACTTGAAAGCCCTGGACAGGTCGTCGATCTTCGCGTCGAGTATCTTCTCCGCCTCCTCAGGAGTCCTTCGTATCGATATCCCAGAGCCGATTCCGACTATCGAATCTCTGTCGTCCGAGATCTTGGCATGGATGTAGGAGTCCGCGCCCAGCGGAATCAGTGCCGTGTCCCCCGGAACGCCCTTGGCCAGCTGTTTCACAGTCTCTCTGGCCCTCACGTGCTCCTCAATTGCTAGCTGTATCAGCTGCTGCTGCTTTCCCAACCCGTCGAGCTGGGCCTTCGCGGTCTCGAGCATCACGAGGTTGTCGCGGAGGCTCTGTTCGGTCGGCATCTCCTTGTCGGTCACTTCTTCGCCTCCAGCAGGTGCTTCACGGCATGGTTTGAGACGTCCTCAGCCCTGAGAGCCCTGATTCCCTCGATCTTCACGAATTTGCGCTTGACCTTGTGCCTGCTGCCGATGAGCGCCATGGTCTTCTCGACGGCCGCGTTCTCATCCGTCGATGCGATCTCCATGGAGAACGGCTGCCAACGGCGTGAGGAAACAAGAAACTGTCCCTTGACTTCGAAAGCCCTCATGACGACCAGCACGGCCCTAGAAGTGGTGTCTCAGATAAAGCTTTTGGCGAGTGCGCCAGCGGTCCTTTGTCGTCATACATAACTTTGATAATCCGCGCCCGCAATCAGAAACGTTTGTGCGACGGACCGTTGAGTGCTTCTACCCCGGCAGCAGTTTCCCCGCGATATCGGTGACTGGCAGATCGTGCTCGTTGGACTGCAAGCACTGCTCGCGGAAGTACCTGGAGGGGATGATTCCTGCGACCACTCCTGCGGATCTCTTGGCTGTCGCTGAGGCCCTGGCGGAGAGAGGCGCCAATGGGTTCTTGCTCAGCGGCGGCGCGGATTCGAAAGGAAGCGTCAGAGTGGCTGAGTTCGCAGGTGCGATCAAGGAGATCAAGTCCACCACGGATCTCAGGATAAATGCTCACATCGGGCTCACACCTCCTGGAGACATCGAGAAGCTCGAGGCCTTGGCCGATTATGTCAGTCGAGCTA
>CAYOXJ010000043.1:0-1803 GCA_964407905.1 uncultured Thermoplasmata archaeon | reverse complement strand
AGAAGCTCGTCGAGAGCGGGGTCGACTCTTTCTCTGTGGAGGTATACGGCTCTGATGACACGATACATGAGGTCCTCGGGCTCGAGGCCAGAGTGGGCGATTACCTCGCGGTCGTGGAAAAACTCAAATCATGTGGAGCTCGAACTGTTGCCCCGCACATATGCGTTGGTGTGCATGGGGGGAAACTCAAGGGCGAGCCCAACGCTGTCGAGCGATTGAAAGAGATTAGGCCAGAAGTCCTGATACTAATCTCGCTGATTCCCACAAAGGGCACAGCCTACCAAGCAGTGCCCCCACCCAATAGGGAGATGTTGCTGTCCGTGGTCGAGAAGGCTAGGACGGACCTTCCTGACACCAAGCTGGTCCTTGGCTGCATGAGGTCCAAGATGGACAGGAGCTCGGAGCTCGACCTCGTTCGTGCAGGTCTAGATGGCATAGTCCTGCCTGCAGCGAGCACTGTTGAGAGGCTTCGCAGCGAGGGCTACACTGTGAAGAAGAGGTCCGTGTGCTGTTCGCTCATCTCATCATCTGTAGATTGATCCTACGGAGTACTTGCGCTCGATCGGCATGAGATACGCTGCCCATGCACCGTTCGCAACCGCAAAGGAGATCATGAGAAGGGATCCCAGGCCTGTGAACATAGGTGAGGCGCTCTTCTGTATGATTGCAGTCGCACTCGTGCCTGGGTTGTCCATGTCGTTCAGGACGAGGTGGTACCTGGTGTACCCGCCCTGAGGGACATCGATCGTGATGCCAGTGCTGTCGACGACGTAGTTCGCCTTGTTGAGCCTGAAGGTGTACAGTGCGCTGAGGTTGTCCCGATTGGATTGATAGATTTCGTCATCGAGAAGATACACCTGGATGACCTCTGGTGCTGTCACCTCGACTTCAAAGACCCGGCTTAGCGCAAATATGTCGGACGAGTAGAAGTCCGGAGGAACAACGCCCGGACTCACTATCACGGTATCGCTTGCAGCACTCTCAAGTCCCCCGAGCACGGGCTGAAATGTGAGGACGATGGCTAGGCCTCCAGTCACAATGGCAATCAGAATCGCTCTCTTGATTGAGTTCTTGGCCATGAGGTGTCTTGCGCTGGAGCTCCTCGCGAACCTTATCTCCAGGATTCTGAAGAAGAAGCTCTCAAGACATATGATCAACAGGAGGAGGACCATGACCACGATGAAGGAATCGACAGGGACGTAAAGGCTTGGAGTCATCCTTGCGCCGCCCATGGCGAAGATGACCAAGAACCCGAGCGCGACCAGCATCACGGCCTGGACTGCGTATAGGGTCAGCTTGATCCTCCGAATTCTGCTCAGCCTGATGGAATCCTCGAGGACCTTCCCTGAGACTGGCATGGCGTTGTCAAAACGGCGAGGTCTTGATAAATAGTTTTGCTATCGATTTTCGATATGAGCCAGTCGTCTGCAAACGAGATGGACTGCGAGGAATTCGGGGACGTGGTTCTCCCCCGTCTCCAACGAGTACTTCTCGCCCTTGAACTTCACATCAACGGGGCTCTCGCAGATCACCCTGACTTCCCTCTTGCCGAAGGCTTTTGGGACCGCGTCGCTGAAAGGATCGAAGCCGTCAAGGGCATCCCTGCTCATGGGCACGACTTCAAATCCCGTCTTCCCGTGCAAGGAGCTTGGCAATCGAATCAGCCTCTTGATGTCCGAGGTGACAGGTTCGTCGGTCTCCCCCTTCATCCTTCCCTTGACCCTCATCTCCACGATATAGACGAACGCGTCGGCATGCCTCTTCTCGGAGAAGATCTCGAAGGTGTTCTCTGACCGAATCCTG
>CAYOXJ010000042.1:0-9160 GCA_964407905.1 uncultured Thermoplasmata archaeon | reverse complement strand
ATGCTGAAGGAGACCTCAAGAGAGGCCAGGAAGCTCAGCGTGCGCTGAGCGAGCCCGTTCATGAGAGGTGAGTTGCGACATGGTTGAGCGAAGAGTGTGCACGTTCTGTGGCGGCGAAATCGAGCCCGGGACGGGCAGGATGTACATCAAGAAGGACGGCGTCGTCTACCACTTCTGCACTTCGAAGTGCTTCAAGAACATGATCGTCCTCGGCCGCGTGCCTCGGAGGACGACTTGGACTCGATACTATGAGAGGGAGAAGCAGATTCGGATGAAGGGCGGGCCAGAGGTCACGGAGGCGCCGAAGGCGAGGAAAGTTAAGAAGGAGGAGAAGGCCGCGGAGAAGCCGAAGGAGAAACCCACTGAAGAGATGAAGCCTGAAAAGGCGGAGAAGCCCAAGGAAGGCCCTGATAAGAAGCCTGTTCCAAGAAAGACCACAGAGCGGCCAAAGGTCAGGTTGAAACCAGGGGAGGCTGAGAAGGAATGATCGAAAAGACCTTCGTCATGATCAAGCCAGACGGTGTTCAGAGAGGCCTCATAGGGAGGATCGTAGACAGGTTCGAGAGCCGTGGCCTGAAGATCTGCGCCATGAAGATGATGAAGATTCCGCGAGAGCTTGCTGAGCGGCACTATGAAGAGCACAAGGGCAAGCCTTTCTACGAGCCGCTGCTATCGCATATTACATCCGGTCCGGTCATATGCATGGTTCTCGAGGGCGAGAACTCAATTGCAGCTGTCAGGACTTTGATAGGCAAGACCAACCCTCAGGATGCGGTCCCTGGGACGATCAGAGGAGATTTCGCCCAGGTTACTGGTCGCAACATTGTCCACGGCTCAGACTCGTCCGAGAGCGCTAGGCGGGAGATCAAGCTCTTCTTCAACGACTACGAGATACAGAAGTACGACAAGATCGACGAGGCTTGGCTGTTCGAGAAGTAGCCGGCGCTCGTCCTTTCAATCCCCACCGATGTCCAATTTCTAGTGCGTAGGGTGAGAGTATTGGCGTTATTCCTGACCTTGATTGCATTCGTCCCCTTGAGACGTCAGCCATGATTCGGATCGCTGTTGGCGATATGGAACAAGACAACAGCCTTTTTTCAGTGGGTTAATTTGATATAAGAATTGTCCTCTTTTGATGCCGTGGCTGTCAGGCATCCAATCGTCAGCGTCATGGGGCATGTGGATCATGGCAAGTCGACAATCCTGGACAGGATTAGGGGCACCAAGGTAGTGGCGCGCGAGGCGGGAGGCATAACGCAGCACATAGGCGCTACGGATGTTCCAATAGGAACGATACACGCGTTGTGCGGAAAGCTGATAGGCGAAAGGAAGTTCACGGTCCCTGGTCTTCTGTTCATCGACACGCCAGGTCATTACTCGTTCGTGACATTGAGAACTCGCGGTGGTGCGCTCGCGGACCTTGCGGTTCTCGTGATCGACATAAACGAGGGGCTCAAGCCACAGACGATCGAGTCGATCAACATCCTGAAGCAGTTCAAGACCCCATTCGTGATAGCCGCGAACAAAATCGACCTCATTCCTGGCTGGAGGCATCAGGAAGGCGCAACTTGCGGCGACTCAGCGTCTGCCCAAGATCCCAGAACCGTAGCCGAACTCGATGAGAAGATATACGCCCTCGCGGGCAAGATTTACGACAAGTTCGGATTCAGCGCAGACAGATTCGACCACATCACCGACTTCACAAAAACCGTGGCCATAGTCCCCATCAGCGGCAAGCACGGCGAAGGTCTGCCAGATCTTCTGCTTGTACTAGTTGGCCTTGCACAGAGGTTTCTCGAGGCAGAGCTCCGGACCGAAGAGGGTCCGGGCGAGGGCACAGTCTTGGAGGTCAAGGAGGAGAAGGGAATTGGCACGGCGATCGATACCATCGTCTACAAGGGCACGATGAAGGTCGGAGATCAGATAGTCGTCGCATCGGTCACCGGCACACCTATTGTGACTAAGATCAAGGGACTACAGAGGCCCAGGCCGCTCGACGAGATACGCGACCCGACGCAGAGGTTCGATCGCGTCAAGGAAGTCTCCGCAGCCGCTGGGATCAGAGTCCTCGCGCAGAATCTGGAGAATGCGCTCGCCGGTGGAACAGTCGCTGTGGTGAGCGGCAATCTGGACCAGTTGGTCGAGGAAACCCAGAAAGAGAGCGAGATCAAGGTCGAGCTTGCAGAAGAGGGAATAATCGTGAGGGGCGACGCGATTGGTTCCCTCGAGGCTTTCGCATTCGAGGCAAAGCAGAGCGAATTGCCCATCAGGAAGATCGACATCGGAAATGTGACCAGAAAGGACGTTGTGGAAGCTTCTCATTTCGCCAATCCATTGCACAGTGTCATATTTGCATTCAATGTCAGCGTGAACGACGATGCCAAAGCAGAGGCTCAGAACCTCGGCGTGAGAATCTTCGAGAACGACGTCATGTACAGAATGCTCGAGGAGTATGAGCTTTGGTGCGAGGAGCGAAGGAAGGAGCTGGAAGCGGAGAAGAGACTGGAGATCGTCTTCCCGGGAAAGATCATGATACTCCGCGACCACGTTTTCCATGTGAGCAAGCCGGCCATTGTCGGCGTCAGAGTGCTCGCTGGACGCATAAGACCTGGTCAGGCCCTGGTCAAGGAAGACGGGCGCTCGGTCGGCAAGATCAAGAGCGTTCAGAGCGAGGGGCAGTCGCTGAAGGAAGCCGTTGCGGGCAGCGAGGTCGCGATATCGATTGATGATGTGACGGTCGGCAGGCAGATAGACGTGGAAGACGTGCTCCTCGTGGACATTCCCGAAAGCCATGCGCATGAATTGCTCAACCATCGGCTCACGGCTGATGAGCAGGAAGTCCTCGAACAGCTGAGAGAGATCAAGCGGAAAGAGAAGCCATTCTGGGGGATGTGAGCTCACTCCTTGGCGGGCTATCCAGCTGTTTTTCCAGGTCCGAAACCTATATAACTCCTTTCGCGATAGGGCGTTCGCAAACCGGAGTGGATTGTTTGGCAGAGTTCAGAGCTGTAATAAGCGATCCAAAAGATGGCAAGTCACATCAGGTGCCAGTTGCAGGCCACCATGCCAATTCATTGATTGGAAAGAAGATCGGCGATATCGTGGACGGCATTTTCGTCGGCCTTCCCGGATATAAGCTGGAGATAACGGGCGGGAGCGACAAGGATGGTTTCCCAATGCGCAAGGACCTGCCCGGGCCGAGGAGGAAGAAGCTCCTGGTATCCAAGAGCATCGGATTCAATGCGAAGGAGGGAGGGCTGAGGAGGAGGAAGAACCTCAGGGGCAACACGATCTCTCCCGATACTCTGCAGATCAACATGAAGGTCAGGCAGCACGGCATGAAGCCCGTCGCGGATCTTGTGAAGAAAGAGGAGAAGAAGGCATAATGAAGGTTCCGACCCAGCCAGAGACGAACATCGGCATGATCGGCCATGTCGACCATGGAAAGACTATGCTAACCAAAGCTCTGACGGGGGAATGGACCGACAGGCACTCCGAGGAAGTCAAGAGGGGCATCTCGATCCGCCTTGGATACGCGGACGTGGCATTTTTCAAGTGCAGAGACTGCGACGAGCCACAGTGTTACACGAACCAGCCGACGTGCCCCAATTGCAAGGGCGATTGCGAACTTCTTCGCTCGGTATCTTTCGTCGATGCGCCTGGGCACGAGACATTGATGGCCACGATGCTGTCGGGCGCGGCCATCATGAACGGCGCACTCCTGCTCGTGGCAGCGAACGAGAAGTGCCCACAGCCCCAGACGAGAGAGCATCTGATGGCATTGAGTATTATAGGCGTTGACAAGATAATAGTCGTTCAGAACAAGATAGATATCGTGACGAAAGACGAGGCTAGGCAGAACTACGGGGAGATCCAGGAGTTCATCAAGGAGACGATAGCTGAGAAGGCGCCCATAATCCCGATCTCAGCTCACCATGACATGAACATCGATTCGCTCATTATGGCCATCGAGAAGAAGATCCCGACTCCGAAGTGGGACAAGTCAAAGCCCGCGAGGATGTACGTGGCGCGATCCTTTGACGTCAACGTCCCCGGCACCAAGATAGAGAGCCTGAAGGGGGGTGTCATCGGAGGTTCCCTCACTCAGGGGAAGCTCAAGATCGGAGACGAGGTCGAGGTCGTGCCAGGACGAAAGGTCGAGGCCGGAGGCAAGAGCAGCTGGGAACCGATCACAACCAAGGTGAGGTCCCTGTTCGCTGGCGGTACCCCGCTCGACCACGCTGGTCCGGGGGGTCTGATCGCGATAGGCACGGGCCTAGATCCGGCACTGACCAAGTCCGACTCCCTTGTTGGCAGAATCGCTGGCGTTCCTGGCACCTTGCCACCCGTCGAAAGCCATCTCATTTTCCGGACGGAACTAATGAAGCGAGTCGTCGGCATGTCGTCCGAGCTCGCAGTCGAGAACCTCAAGACTAACGAACCGCTCATGCTTAGCGTTGGCACCGCCACGACTGTCGGAGTTGTCACGAGCGGCCGTTCGGACTCCGCCGAAGTGAATCTCAAGATACCTGTCTGTGTCGAGAAGGGCCAGAGGATCGCAATATCGAGGCGGATAACTGGCAAGTGGCGTCTGATTGGCCACGGGGTCGTCGAATAGGCGAGTGATGACTTGGCGAAGGGGATTGTCCTCGATGCGAACGCACTTCTCATGCCGTTTCAATTCAGAGTCAATCTCGATCGCGAGCTCAGAAGGCTCTTTGGCGAAGTGCCTGTATTCATCCCGAGCTCCGTTCTGGGCGAGCTGCACAATTCAGAAGACAGGAACGCGAAGGCTGCATTGGCTCTCGCCAGAAAGTATCAGATCGTCGAGACCGAGCTCAGGGGTGATGATGCGGTCATAGAAGTCGCAGAGCGCAGATCCGCTGCAGTGGTCACGAACGACAGAGGGTTGATAGCAAGGCTCAGGGCGAAGAGGATACAGGTTGTCAGATTGCGGGCTGAACGATATCTGGTGACCGACGATTTCTAACCACAAACTTGACGAAAAGCTATTATCAGAGTAGGCTCATGCGAGCAACATCATGCATGAGAAGCAGATCGCAACGCTCAAACACATCGCTCTCATGGGCGGTGTCCACGACTACATTGCGATATCCTCTCGCGAGTTGGGCAACGTTCTGGAGATAAGCCAACAGTCCGCCTCGAAGAAGATTCTCGAGCTGCTCGGAGATGGACTGATAGAACGAGACCTCGGTGCTAGGAGACAGCGTATCAAGCTGACTGACAAGGGCTTCGACCTATTGAGAAAAGAGTACTCGGACTACCAGCGGATATTCGAGATGAAGGACCATTTGGTCATTATTGGCACCGTGGCCTCTGGTCTTGGTGAGGGCCAGTACTATGTGAACCAGGAGGCGTATGCAGAGCAGTTCCAGAAGAAGCTCTGGTTCAAACCCTATGAGGGGACGCTCAATTTGCGGCTCGCCGACCCTGAGCTGCCCAAACTTGACATCCTCAGGAAGTCCGAAGGCATTCTCATCAAGGGCTTCGAGAAGGAGAGCAGGACTTTCGGCGACGTGAAATGCTTCCTCGCGACGATCCACAACATGGAATGCGCCGTCGTGCTTCCAGTCCGATCCCACCACACAGACATCATCGAGGTGATCTGCAAGTACCATTTGAGGCGCTCGTTAGGACTGAAAGACGGTGACCAGGTCGAACTGATCGTCTCCCTCTAGTTCCCGTCTCAGAGCTTCTTGGTAACGTAATCCAGCACTGATTCGAAGACCGCTCTGCCGTCGCCTGATCCATCCAAATATCTTGTCCAGTCAGGGTGAGCGAATCTGAAGAAGACCCTCTCCGGATGAGGCATAAGGCCGAACACGTTGCCTTCCCTGTTGCATATCCCCGCGATATTGTGCGTGGAACCGTTCGGGCACCACGGATAGCCCGCGAGGTTGCCCTCCGGGTCAACGTACTTGAACACGATCTGGTCGTTCCGTTCGAGCTCCCGAACAATCTCGTCGGACCTCTCAAGTGGGAACATCAGCTTGCCCTCAGCGTGCGCTGATGGTATCAGGGAGATCTTCTCCGGCTTGATTCTCGAGGTGAAGACGCAGCTCCCACGATTGACCTTCTTGAGGAGCGTGGGCCTGCACTCGAACCTCGCGGAATCGTTTGTTCCGAGGACCGCCTCTGGGTACTCTGACATGATGCCTGACATGGCTGGCAGCAGGCCCACTTCGACAAGAATTTGGAAGCCATTGCACACGCCGAGAATGGGCTTGCCTGACTTCACGAAATCGACCAGCTCCTCCGACAGCTTGCTCTTCATCCTCGCCGCGAATATAGCGCCCGCCCGCACGTAGTCGCCCGCTGAGAACCCTCCCGGAAGCGCAAGGATTTGGTAATCAGAGAGCGACCTCTTCTCCTCGGGGGAGACATCCGCCCCGATCAACTGTTTGAAGTGGACCAACTCCGGTTTCGCGCCCAAGCGTCTGAAGGACTGACGCATCTCCTCCTCGCAGTTCGTGCCCTCGATTCTCAGCACGCAGACCTTCACCTGGCTCGCTTTCATCCCATCAGCCTCCAGATGGTTGAGTTGAAACTCTCAGCCATCTTGTTCACATCAATGTCAACGAGCCGCCTGCTCACTCCGATGGACAGCGCCGGTCCTCCCACTGTCCCAAGGCGGACGACCTTCGTCTTCCTGTCTTTCGGCAGCTGCTTCTCCCTGCCCTTTCTCAGCTCAACAACCCATCTGCTGTTGCTCTCGGAGAAGAGCCTGATGTCAGACCTCAGCTTCTCCATCTTCGAGAGGTCTATCTCCGCGCCAATGTCGCCTCCGATGCACATCTCAGCAAGCGCTACTGCGAGTCCACCATCTGAGACGTCGTGGCACGCGACGATGGCGCTCCTCTCGATCCCACCTATCACGACATCCAGACCAGCTCTCAGCATGCCGACATCCACGTCAGGGATCCTCCGCGAGAAACTCCTGGTCAATCGGTAGTACTCGGACGCGCCCATCTCAGATCTCGTTGCCCCGACAAGCGCAACGGTGTTGCCCTCCTTCTTGAAGTCGGAGGTTACGCACCTTCTTATGTCGCGGACGATGCCGCAGCCCAGGATCGTTGGAGTCGGGAGAACTGTGCTCTTGGGTGCCTCGTTGTAGAAGCTGACATTGCCCGAAGGAATTGGCAAGCTGAGTGCCTTTGCAACCTCTCCCATTCCCCGAACTGCCTCCCTGAACAGCCAGAGCCTGTCAGGTTTCTCCGGATTCCCGAAATTGAGGCAGTCTGTCATCGAATGAGGCCTTGCGCCCACGGCAGCGAGGTTCCTGCAGACCTCGTCGACACAAGTCTTGCCACCCCTGTAGGGATCAATTCCCACGGCAAACGGGTTCGATGCAGTCGCTATGGCCAGCCCTCTGAAGGAGTCCTCTATGGGCTTGAGCACTGCAGCGTCGCCATGGCTCAAGACCCCGCGTTTGCCCTGAAGTGGGTTGATGACCGTATTCCCGCGGACCTCGTGATCGTACTGTCTGACGACCCAGTCCTTATTGCAGATATTCGGCGACGCAAGCAGCCTGAGGAGCTCCCTGCCATACTCTTCTCTGCTCTTCGGGGCTTTCTCCTTCCTCCTCGAGAAAGTCCTCGATACAGAACATGGCCGGCAGTAGACCGGACCGGCGGTCAGGAACTCCAGCTCAAGGTCGAACACCTTCTCGCCCTGGAAATACAGTCTCACGACCTTCTCCGGAATCACCCTTCCGACAGGAGTGGCGGGCACGTCCCACAGCCTGAAGACATGAAGCACGTCATCGACATGCTTTTGTGACACTGAGAGCATCATTCTCTCTTGGGACTCCGAGACCCATATCTCCCACGGCGCGAGCCCCTCTTCCTTGAGTGGAACCTTTGAGAGGTCCACCTCCGCCCCACATCCCCCCGCGAGGGCAATCTCACCTACGACGCACGAGAGACCTCCGCCACCAAGATCCTTCATCCCGTTGACAAGCCCCCTCTCATTCGCCTCCAGGAGCGCATGTATGACAGGTTCTTTCATGATCGGGTCGCCAAGCTGGACAGCGCCTCTCGATTCGGTCTCCGTCTCCTTGGTTAGAACAGCGGACGCAAAGGTCACGCCATGAATGCCGTCTCTTCCGGTCCTTCCGCCAACAAGGACGAGCACGTCACCGGGGCCACGAACGGCATTGCGCTTCAGATTCCTCTTGTCCGCGATACCCACACATCCTACATTCACCAGACAATTGCCAACGTAGTTCTCGTCAAACCAAACGCCACCGGACACAGTTGGCAGGCCGACCCTGTTGCCGTAGTCCCTGATGCCTGCCACGATCCCTCCGAACAGATACTTGGGATGCTTGATTCCAGGTGGCACCTTCTCGAACGGGTAGTCCAGAGGTCCGAAGAACAACGGGTCCACGAGCGCGATAGGCTGTGCGCCCATGCAGAGGACGTCTCTGATGATGCCCCCGATGCCTGTGGCAGCACCACCGTAGGGCTCGATTGCGCTCGGGTGATTGTGGCTCTCTATCCTGAGCGCATAGGCGTGGTCCTTGTCGAACTCCATCACGCCGGCGTCACCGCGGTCGAGGACCTGACGCGTGTTGATTCCAAATACGTACTGTTTCAGGAAGACCTTCGAGCTCTTGTAGCAGCAATGCTCGCTCCAAGCCTGGCCCAGGGATTGCACCTCGACATCGGTGGGGTTCCTGCCCTTCTCCTCGAAATACTTCCTCACGCGATGCATTTCGTCAAGCGAGAGCCCAGTGCCGCTCTCCCTGCTCAGATCCATCAGCTCGTCATCTGTCGCGTCAGAGAGATTGAACTCAACAAGTTCGAAGGGGACATCGCGGCGAGTGCACAACCTGTCAGTTGACATGCCGCCCCCTCATTTGATAGTGATAGAGTAGTTGTGAATCACGGGGTTAGCGAGAAGCCTCCTGCACATCTCGTCGACCTTCTTCTGCGCCTCCCCCACGTCTCCGTCCATGAAGATCTCGAAAACCCTTACGGTCTTCACGTCTCTCAACCCCTCGAAGCCAAGCAGCTCCAATGCCTTGAGGGTGTTCTTCCCCTCAGGGTCTGCCACCCCCTTCTTGAGCTCGACCCTGACCTCCGCGACGGCCATCCGCTTATCACCTGGTCAGGAGATTATGAAACGTGTACTTAAC
>CAYOXJ010000041.1:0-9227 GCA_964407905.1 uncultured Thermoplasmata archaeon | reverse complement strand
CAGCGCGGCGGGACCAAGGTACGACGAGCTCGTCCAGGCCATGGTACAGGCGCTCGTGCACGATCCACACATTATGCAGTCGATTGGCTCGTTGATCGGCACTCTCTCCTTCGGCAACTGAATGTACTCCTTCTCGGGGCAAGGCTCCTTGCCAATCAGGTATGGCTTCACGGCCCTCAGCCTCTCGAAGAAGTGTTCGTAGTCGACTGCCAGGTCCCGGACAACTTTCTGGTGGGGAAGGGGACTGATCATGATCTCGTTGAGGTCCAGGAACTGGCTTATCTGAGTCTCGCACGCAAGTCTGATCTTCCCAGCGATGACCATCGCGCATGACCCGCAGACCCCAGCTCTGCAGCAGAACCTGAATGCAAGCGTTCCGTCCTGGTGGTTCAGAACCTCGAAGAGTGCGTCGAGGACCGTCATCGCGGGCCTGATCCTCACATTGTACTTCTGCCAGTAGGGTTCGACATCTGCGGAGGGGTCGAACCTCTGAATCCTCAGAGTCACTTCGCCCTCGACCATCTCAATACCTCCTCGCTTCGGGCTTGTACTTGGTTATCCTGACTGGAGAGTAGGTGATCGCGGGCCCGCTGAGAGTGTAGGTCGCAATGGTGTGCTTGAGGAAGTTCTCATCATCCCTCTCCTTGAAATCCAGCCTCGAGTGAGCGCCCCTGCTCTCCTCTCTCTTGAGGGCGCCCACGACTATGGCCTCAGCAACATCGAGCATTCCCTCGAGCTCGAGTGCTCGAATTAGATCGACATTGTAGGACCTGCCCTTGTTCTGGACCGTTATGTTCTTGTGCCGCTCCTTGAGCTCCTTTATCTTTGCCCAGGCTTCCTCCATTGGCCCCTTGTCACGGAATATGCCGACCTTCAGAATCATCGTCTGCTTCATCTCCTCCCTGATGTCAGCATGGTTGTCGGGACCGTTTCTCGCAAGAAGTCTTTCGATCCTCTCTTTCGTCTCTCTCATGCACTTCTGTATGGCAGCCTCGCCCTCTTTCTGTGTCTTCTTGGAAAGCACGTAGTCGGCTGCGACGCGTCCCGAGATCTTGCCGAAGACTACCGTATCCAGAAGCGAGTTGCCGCCCAGCCTATTGGCCCCATGAACGCTCACGCATGCACACTCGCCTGCAGCGTAGAGTCCCTTGAACTTGGTCAGGCTGTTGATGTCAGTATCGAGGCCGCCCATAGTATAGTGCTGGCCAGGCTGGATTGGCACGGGCTTCTCGATTGGGTCCACGCCGACGAAGTTTATCGCGAGATCCCTGATTCCGGGCAACCTCTCGAGTATCTTCTCTCTGCCCAGATGCCTGAGGTCCAGATAGACGTAATCTCTTCCGTCGATTCCGCGGCCCTCGTTTATCTCGGTCTGAATGGACCTCGAGACGATGTCCCTGGGTCCGAGCTCCATGGCTTTCGGCGCATATTTCGACATGAACCTCTCCCCGAGCGCGTTTATCAGGTATCCGCCCTCTCCTCGCGCGCCCTCAGTCATCAGAATATTGGTGCCGAACAGCGAAGTCGGATGGAACTGAATGAACTCCATGTCCTTCAATGGGACGCCCCGTCGATAGGCCGCTGCGAGAGCAGATCCTGAGCTGATGAGCGCGTTGGTCGACCTGCCATAGATCTGTCCGCTGCCTCCGGTCGCGAATATCACCGCCTCAGCCATGAAGGATTCGAGCTCACCGGTCTTCAGATTCCAGCAGATCACGCCTCTGCAGCTGTCTCCCTCGAGGACGAGATCGACCAGCACCCTGTCCTCGTACAGTGGGATATTCAGCTTGACTGAGCGCTCCCAAAGGGTGTGCAGCATGTACAGACCGGTCTTGTCCGCCGCGAAACAGGTCCTCGGATAGCCGGCTCCCCCAAACGGCCTCTGTGCTATCTTGCCCTCATCCGTCCTCGAGAAGGGGCAACCCCAGTGCTCGATCTCATATATGCAGCCAGGCGCTTCCTTCGTCATCAGTTCTGCGGCGTCTTGGTCAGCAAGATAGTCACTGCCCTTGATAGTGTCGAAAGCGTGCTTCTCCCAGTTGTCATCTGCGCCCTGTGGATTGTTGGCCAATGAGGCGTTCACGCCACCTTGTGCTGCGCCAGAGTGAGATCTCACAGGGTGAACTTGGGAGATAATGGCAGTGTCGACTCTTGGAGCGGCCTCGATGGCCCCTCTCAGCCCCGCCAAGCCTCCGCCAATGACCAGCATTTTGTGATAGTACATCAGTCCAGCCCCTTCAGCCCTTGATGAATGGCCACAGGATCACTATGCCCCAGATGAGCGTTGCGATTCCGAGAATCCAGAGCGCCCAGTCCACCATTCTCTGTCTCCTGGCGAACATGTCGAAATCAAACAGGATTGTTCTCGCGCCGTTCAGTCCGTGGAACAGGACAACGCCCAAGAGCGAATAGTCGATCGCGATGTAGAGCGCCTCCTTCAGCCTCTCGTTTATGTTGCTCACTGTCAACTCTTCGCCAACGTGCCAGAAATGGTCGACGTAGATGTGTACGCCCAGCAGAACGATGAGCAGTACCGCCGAGAGCCTCTGGAAGAACCATGCCCATGTTCCCGCCACTTTCGATGTGGCAATCTTCCTCACCTCGGCCATTCAACCACTCCCTGGAAAGATGATTTCGAGAAGCGCCCAGAAACCCACGACGACCAGAACTGCCGCTATCACCATCATGACCCAGAACACAAGTTTCTGCTTCCTTATCCCGATGCCGAGATCGAAGAGCACAACTCTCAGGCCGTTCATTCCATGATATATCACCGCGCATACAAGCAGGAAGTCCAGGAAGACGAACTGCGGCTGCGCCATGACCTCCATCAGGCTGTCGAACTCCTCGTGGCTCAATGATGCCTGCGTTAGGAACGATAGATGCAGGAAAACGTACACTACGAGCAGAATGCCGGTCAGCCTGTGGCCAACCCATGCCCACATGCCGGTCCTCATGTTCGTCGGCCAGAACTCAGAGTTCCTGCCGAACAACCACTTGAAGCTGCTGACTTTCATTCAAACACCTGGCCAGATTCTGTGTGTTGTTGCGTCCCGACCCGTCGGTCTAGAGCCTCCACGGGGAGGTTCAAACCGCCCCGAGTCCCCCGGCGGCCTAGACATCCAAGAATGTACTTAAGCATTCCTCTTCGAACAAGAACAAGGCGGTTTTCAACGCTCAGGATTCAATTCTCGAGGCCAATCGTGAGTGGAATTTCGAAATTCGTTCCGATCTACTGAAAAATGTTTGCCTCGCATCCTGGGAGATTTCGGCAAAGCCTACTGCGCGTGTTGAACTCGCAGTGTTGCACCGAGGAGCGCGATTGACAGAGACAATCCAGATTATCACCTCAGAAGGAGAGGTCAATAGTGTCAAGTACCCATGCGAGGATATCTTGGCAGTGAACAGCATGGACAAGTATCAATGCAATGTCTGCGGCTACATCTACGACCCAGAGATTGGAGATCCCACGCAGTCCGTCCCGCCCGGAACGTCGTTCGAGGATCTGCCTGACGATTGGACCTGCCCAGAGTGCGGAGCTGGCAAGGACGAGTTCACAAAGCTCTGATGCGATATTATATGATTCTACGACTGGTGATTGTTGGCTTTGGGAACGTCGGTCAGGAATTCGCCCGCCTGCTGCAATCGAAAAGGGAATGGCTCCTGCGAACCAAGAGTCTCGACGTCGAAGTCCTCGCGGTTTCCACCAAGACAAAGGGTTCGCTCATGTCAAAGACTAAACTCGATCTCGACAGGATTCTACAAGAGATCAGCGCAAGAGGTTCCCTGACGGGATACGGCTTCGAAGCGACGAACCTTTCCCCGCTCGAGATAATAAGAAGGTGCGAGGCTGACCTGATGATTGAGCTCACAACCCTCAACATAGACTCGGGCCAGCCAGCGACGGATCACATCAAGGTCGCAATGGATGTGGGGATGGATGTCGTCACCGCCAACAAGGGCCCGATAGCTTATGCGTATCGCGAGTTGAGAAACAGAGCGCGCTCGAGAGGGGTACGCTTCAGATTCGAGGGTACCGTCATGGACGGGGCGCCGATCTTCAGCCTTGTGGAAAGGACTTTGCCGGGCTGTCAAGTGACTGGTCTGACAGGAATTCTGAACAGCACTTCCAACTACGTGCTCACGGAGATGTCCCGTGGCAGAAGCATGCAGGAAGCGATAGAAGATGCCCGGAAGATGGGAATCGCCGAAGCAGACCCCTCACTCGACATCGACGGCTGGGACGCGACCGCGAAGATAACGGCACTCGCGAATGTGTTGATGGACGCGGACAAGAATCCCAAGAACGTGGACAGGAAGGGCATCAGGGAGATCGGAATCGATGACATGAAAGCTGCTGCTGACCACGGGAAGAGAATCAAGCTGATTGCGACTGCCGGAGTGCTAGGTGAAGACATCGCGCTCAGGGTCAGGCCAGAGCTCATCGGCCCTGACAGTCCGTTCTGGTCAGTTGAGGGAACTTCGAGCGCGTTGACCATCAGTACAGACTTCATGGGCGAGCTCACAATATACGAGAACAATCCGGGTTTGACGCAGACTGCCTATGCTGTGTTCTCGGACTTGCTGCTCGTGGTAGAATCGATACGCTCGGGATCCATCTAGATCTTCACATGACTTCTAGGCTGAACTCCATGTTGTCATAGTAGAAGCCGGATCTTGTCCTGTATTCGTACTCTGCGGTGAGCACCGTGAGATGCCCAGCTTCTTCACCGACGAGCCAGCTGAAAATCTCCTTAGCCTTTGCGTCACTCGTTATTGAGCCCGCTGAGCGATAGTACTCAATAGATTTCTTCTCGACGTCGATCCCCACCTGCAAGACCTCGAGCTCACCGGCTTCGGGCCTCAACTTGAGATGCTTGAACTCTTTGTCCTGAAAGACGGAGATCTTCGGGTAGGTCGGCGCTCCCGTCTTCATATCTCCCAAGGAGGCCCAGCCTTTGCCCTGTTCAAGTCTGTTGAGTTCCTCACCCAGGATGTCAATATGCCTCTGCTCTTGCTTCGCAAGGCTGATGAACGTATCTCTCGCCATCTGATGCTTCATGGTCGAGGCTGCGCGCTCGAAGAAACTCTTTCCTTCGATCTCCATCTCAATCGAGTTCCGCAAAATCGCCAGAAAATCTCTTCCATCGCCAGACATGGTATTCCGATCTGCTGCTGAACAAGCTCTGCGTTGAATATAGGGTTTTCGACGAATCCTTTGCGTCACTGAGCGGTGAGTCCGCCATCGACAGAAAGAGATGCCCCGGTGACAAATGACGCCTCGTCAGATGCCAGGAAAAGGACCGCATTGGCGACTTCTTCTGGCCTTCCGATTCGGCCAATGGGATGGGTCTCGTTCTCGTGCTTCAAGTAGGCTTTCGGATTCTCCGACGCATCTGCCTCGTGTGCCAGCATCGGCGTGTCAATGGTGCTAGGGTGGACGCAATTCACGCGAATGTTCATCTTGGCGTAGTCGAGGGCCATCGCTTTCGTCATGACAGTAATGGCGCCCTTGGAGGCGCAATATGCCGGACACTCCCTGTTGCCCACCAGGCCTGCGTCGGAGCTATTGTTTATGATGACGCCCCCGCCCTGCCGTTTCATTTGCGGTATTGCATACTTCGACACGAGAAAGGTCCCCTTGAGATTCGTGTCAATTAGCCAATCCCACTCCTCTTCTGTCATGTTCTCCGCAAATCTCTGAAGGTAGACGCCCGCGTTATTGAAGAGTATGTCCAGCCTTCCAAACTCTCTTACCGTCTGCTCGACCATTCTTCTCGCATC
Source organism: uncultured Thermoplasmata archaeon (assembly GCA_964407905.1). Taxonomy (GTDB): domain Archaea; phylum Thermoplasmatota; class Thermoplasmata; order UBA10834; family UBA10834; genus COMBO-56-21. The sequence goes on along the minus strand of CAYOXJ010000041.1, from coordinate 3,443 downwards.
AGCGGCGCGTGCTACATCGCCCTGGACAAATTGCACCTTCCCAATACGCCTGAGCCGACGCAGGGCCTTCGCTCCTTTCTCCTTCGATCTGCTCGAAATCACGACCGTCGCACCTTCTTTCAAGAACAATTTCGCCGTGGCGAATCCTATGCCTTCGGTTCCGCCAGTGATCAGTGCAACCTTCCTACGCAGCTTCATCCTCTCAGTTCCGTCATTTTGCTGTGGTCATTGGAAGAGCTACCCTGAAGACGCTCCCCTTGGACGAATCGCCCGGCACTCGGTCCTCCACCCATACCATTCCTCCGTATGCCTCAACGATCGCTCTCACAATAGACAACCCAAGGCCAGAACCAGGGGGACTCTCCTCCTCGCTGCTGTACCGTCCAAACACGACCTTCTTCTTGGAGTCAGGAATGCCGATTCCGTTGTCAGCAACTGACACACACCAATAGCGCATCGATTCGACCGAGAACTCGCCAATGCTGACTTCGATGTGGACCTTATCGTGCGGATCGTAGTCGACCGCATTCTCCAGGATATTGGTGAATATGTCGTTTGCGAGCTCGTTGCCCGTAACGAAATACCGATGGTTTGCAAGTTTCAGATCGATCTTCACGCTCCTTTCGGGGAAGTTTCTGAGGACCTCATCCGTGCTCTCTCTCAGAACCTCACCGAGTTCCATCGGTCCAAGATCCGCCGCACCTTCCTCTTCGATCTTCATCAGCTTGTTCGCCCTCTGGATGTGTTCGCTTATTCCCCAGGCTGAAGTGGTTGCGCGCTCGAGATACTTCGCCGTCTTCTCAGGTATTGACTTGTCGTTCATCGCCATCTGGAGATAGCTAGTGACTGCCTGATTGTAGTTGTTGATGTCATGACCTATGATGTCCGCGAGAAACTTGGTGCGCTGGGCGATCTCTATCTGCTTCTGATACAGCTTCGCGTTCTCTATCGCGACTCCTGCCAGCTCTGAGAAGATCTTCATCGCCTCGATCGTAGACGTGTCAGGCACCACCAACGATTCTGGCTCCCCGATCTCTATGTAGCCCAACAACCTGCCATTCCTATCGTTGAACACGAACATCAGATAGTCGAGCTCGTGCCAGATACTTGAGTCCGTCCTGGGCTTGCGTATGTTCTGGACATTAGAGTAGAACGGTTCTTCCCCTTTGACGAACTCATCCGGACCGGGCCTGACAAAGTAGACGTTCTCCGCGATCTTGTACTTCGTGTCCTGGTCCTTCTTCATCCGCTCCATGCTGTACGTCATCTTCTTGATCTTCTTCTCCTTGATAGGGTCAAAGCCATACGCGGCTCTTACTCTGAAAAGCTGCCCGAGTTCGTCGAGCACGCTTATGTGCAGACGGCGAATTGCGAAAAGTTCAGCGAGCGTCGATGCAAGCTTCTGCAGCACGCTGTCAAGGTGCTCCACAGACATTATGTCCGAAAGAACGCTGAGCATCTCCCCAGCAAAACGAGGGGGAGTTGGGCATGGTTCCACTTTCGGCCTTTTCTTCGCCCTGGCTGAAGAGTTCTGCACCGCTCATCCCCTGACGATTGGGTTTCAAATGAGTGAAACACTCCTTCCTATTATAATTTGTCGTGGCCTGCTGGAAAACTGATATCGCCGGAAAATGGGAGCGCGTACCTCGGTGGATTTGGTCCTCGCTGAGAGCCCATAAATATCCGTAGAGTGATTCGAACCTCGGGGTTGAGCATGGTAGAGGAAATCCAAGTGGGAACAGTGATTCAGTTCTTTGCCAAACCGTGCGTGGCGGCAATAGAGATAACAGCAGGCTCTCTCGCGATTGGTGACACGATCAAAATCAAAGGAGCCACCACGGATTTTGAGCAGAGGATCGAGTCGATGGAGATAGACAGGAAGCCGGTACCTGACGCATCTGTTGGCCAGGCCGTTGGCGTCAAGGTCAAGGAGAGAGTGCGGCCGCACGACAAGGTGTTCAAGGTAATGCCTTAGCCAAGTCCCTGCTCAGTCATCTGGTCGCTGATCATCGAACGGAGCTCATGATGTCTCGCTGAAGCTCTTTCTCGCACCCTGGCGGGCCGCATATCGCCAGCTCGACTTCCTTGACAAGCCCTTCGTGCTCCTTATGCGATATGCGCATCACCCTTCTCAGGGCTTCGAGTATTTCTTCCTCAGGCCCGGCAATCGCTCTGTCCGCAAGAGCGACCTCCAAGACCATCCTGTATATCCTCCGGAACTCCATGTGGTCCTGGGCGAGCTTCTTTATGATCTCCTCCTCGAGCCTCCTGTGCTGTTCATCTGTTATCTCGAGATGCTTCCTGAGCTCCTCTATCAGAAAACGCTCGGTGGCCGTGACCCTTCCGTCTCTCCAAGCAGTCCGCAGAGCTCTCCTATAGACCTCGGTCGCCTGCTCCTTCTCTTCGAGAGCCTGACGTTTCCTGGCCTCGACAGACTCGAGGTTCGCCATGTCAAGCCCGTTGTGCTGGATGGCCTCTCGGACTATGTCACAGAAAGTCACATGGGCAGAGGTTGCTTCGTCGATCTCGATCAGCTTCATCTGAACAACCTTTCCGCCGATGCTGATTGGAACGACCAGCTCGGCGATCCTTTCCCTCAGCGCTGAGGCCCTAGCGTATCCTGAGGGGCTGAGGTAGTAGCCGTTCATGCGCTGCCTCATCCCCTGAATATGTGCCTTCCTCTCCGCAATAAGATTCTCCCGGATCAGATCATCGAGGTATTGAGAGAGATGTTTCCTCTGGATTCCTGTGGCAAAGGCTATCGATTGCTGAACCAGGTCCGCAGGGAACTCATACCTCTCTTCCATGTTGTGGTAGTCCGAGAGATAGAGCAGAATGCGCTCCTTGCTAGTCATAGAGGTCAAATCCCTTATGGACATGCTGGAGGGAATCTCAATAGGCTCTATATGGTGCTTTTTCATGAGATTCACCGGATGGCAGAAAAGAGTTAAGTCCTGTAGTCAATGCGTCATGCGAGCACATGATCGATCGGCGGGCCTTGTATCTCCTCATCGCTCTGATCGCGGTGGTCTTGTCAGTGATTGGTCTGATGCTCATATATTCGGGATAGATCGATAGACTGTCTACCATGTGCGGGCTTCGCATGAGCGGGACAACACTTCGATACCGTTCGCATTTGGGACGAGAATCGACATTGAATTGATATTAATTCGTTTTCAATTATATGAACGATAGAATAGTGGTATTTCATGGACAGAAAACAACACAAGAGAACGACCAGTTCACGACGCAGCTCATTCGAACTGCATCACTGCATATCCGAATTCCTCATAACGAGACAATTTTATAATATTATTTTTATAAGTTCGCAGGGTAACGGGCAAATCCTCATATACTCGCGCCGTCTAGGCAGTTGACGATAGGTATGTTCGCGCAGACGTCGAAGGGAACGGGCTGTGTCCCGGCAGATTCTCAGCCAACGC
>CAYOXJ010000040.1:0-9337 GCA_964407905.1 uncultured Thermoplasmata archaeon | reverse complement strand
GAGAGCGCCTCCGATGTATGCCTCCGGGGAAACGTGCCCTATGGACAGACCCTTCGTGCCCCCTGAGAATCTTCCATCAGTGATCAGTGCCACGGACTCCCCGAGCCCCATACCTGCGAGGATGGCGGTCAGACCAAGCATCTCTGGCATCCCGGGAGCTCCCTTTGGGCCCTGGTAGCGCACGATCACCGCGTCCCCGGGCTTCACCTTGCCCGTCAACATCGCATCGGTCGCTGCCTTCTCCGCGTCGAACACCCTCGCGGGCCCTTCGAACTTCCGCATCGACGGCACGACCGCGGACTGCTTGACCACGCAGCCCTCTTCTGCAAGATTGCCCCACAGCACCGCGATGCCCCCTTCTTCGTGGTAGGCATTGCTGAGGTCGCGGACCACTTCGGAATCTGTCACAGATGATTCTCTGGCACTGTCCACAATGCTCTTTCCCTCCAGGTTATCCGCTGGCTTGAGCTTCGAGGCAAGTCTCGACATGACCGCTGGAATTCCGCCGGCCCTGTCCAGATCAATCATGAAATGCTCTCCACCAGGCTTCAACGCGACTATGTGTTTCGTCTCACGAGAGATTCTGTCGAACAGACTTAGGTCGAGGTGAATCCCGAAATCCTTTGCTATCGCGATAAGGTGAAGACACGTGTTCGTCGAACCGCCTATGGCATTGTCTACCATGATAGCGTTCTCGAAACTCTCCCTGGTGACGAAATCCTTGGGCTTTCGTCCTCTGCGTGCCAGCTCGACTGCAAGCGAACCAGTTTTCCTGGCGATCTTCAGCTTCTCCTCCGATATCGCGTGAGTCGTCGCGCAACCCCTGAGGCTCAAACCAAGAGCCTCTGTCAGGCAGGCCATCGTGTTAGCTGTGAAGAGTCCAGAGCAGGAACCAGGTCCCGGACAGGCCCGTCTCTCGATCTCCTGGAAGTCCTCCTGAGCGATCTTGCCGGCAGTGAGCTCGCCGACTGCCTCGAAGATCGAGATGACATCGAGCTTCCTGTCTCTGTAGATCCCAGGCATCATCGGGCCGCCTGTCAGAATGACGGCAGGTACGTTGAGTCTCCCGCAAGCCATCAACATCCCGGGTGTGATCTTGTCACAGTTTGTGACTCCGACCCAGCCGTCCGCAACATGCGCCTCGACCATCGCCTCGACCGTGTCTGCGACTATCTCCCGTGAGGGCAGCGAGTATCTCATGCCATCTAGGCCCATCGCAATCCCGTCACATATGCCGGGGACGCCAAATTCGTAGCCGACTCCGCTGGCATCCTCAATCCCTCTCTTGACTTCCGCAACCAGCTTGTTCAGATGAATGTGGCCCGGGACAATGGTGTTGAAGGAGTTCGCTATCGCGATCAATGGCTTCTCGAGGTCGGCGTCCGTCATTCCCAATGCCCTCAGCAGACCCCTGGCTGGTGCCCTGGAGAGCCCTTTCCTGAGGGAATCGCTTCTAAGGGCGACCATGGATTCGTCCTTCGGCATCCTTCACTCACCGAGCCTGAAATCGCTGTGCAAAGCCTCGACAGCCTTCTTCGCGTCTTCAATGTCCAGGATGAACGATATGTTCAGCTCGGAGGATCCCTGGGCTATCGCTCTGATGTTGATCTTGTTCTTGGCCATCGTGCCAAACACTCTCGCGGCCACACCGGGCGTCCCCCTCATCCCGGCCCCGACTACTGCGACTATGCTGAGGCCGCTTTCGATGGAAACCTCGCGAACCTGCTTCGATCCCAGAAGAGAGAGCTCGAGGGCGTTCTGCGCCTTCGGTCCCCCCTCCTTCGGTATGGCAAGTGTGATGCTTTCCTCGGAGGAGCTCTGGGAGATCATGAGGACGTCGATGTCTTCGTCCGTGAGTATCTGGAGGACTTTTGCCGCGAGCCTCGGCGTGCCGACCATGCTCGCACCGCTTACGGTGATCAGGCTGACGTTCGGTATGTTCGTGATGCCCTTGACGATGTCCCCAGCTTTGACCCTGACCTCGCTCACTATCAGAGAACCGTCCGCATCTGGATCCTTGAGACTCTTGACTCTGAACTTCAGCTGGTACTTGGCTGCGCACTCGAGAGCTTTCGGATGGACCACTTCAGCACCGAAGTGCGCGAGCTCCATGGCCTCTGCGAAGGAGATCCTATCGATCATCTTGGCCGATTTGACGATTTTGGGATTCGCCGTCATCAGTCCGTCAACATCCTTCCAGACCCACACCTCGTCAGCCTTGAGAGCGGCCCCGATTATCGACGCCGTGTAATCCGAACCGCCTCGGCCGAGGGTCGTCTGGACACCATCCTGAGTCGCCGCAATGAATCCGCTGACGACGGGCACCATTTTCTCCTCGAGCATCGGCTCCAGGATTTGGCGGACCTGGTAAGTCGTGCTGTTCATCAGCGGTGAAGCGTCTCCAAAGCGATTATCGGTGACAATCCCGGCCTCGCCGCCCGTGAGCGCCCTTGACTCGATTCCCAAGTCCTCCAGTACGCCCTGAAGAATCGGCGCGGACAGTTTCTCTCCGAATCCTACAACGTAGTCCCTGGACCTCGGGGTCAGCTCCCCGATGTGGGCCACGCCCAGCAGGATGTTCCTCAGGTCTTCGCATCTTGACTCGATAACGCCAGTGACCCTCTTCAGTATGCGCTCGTCCATGATCGCTGTGTCTGCGGCCTTTTTGTTCTTCGTCACCAGCGACTCGATGAACTCGCGCACGCCCTCCTTAGAGCCGTGGCTCGCATTCCTCGCGATCTCCACAAGGGAGTCCGTGACTCCGTACATTGCGGATATGACGATGACCAGCTGGTGGTTCTCCTTGTGGAATTTCCGCACGATGGTTCCCACTTTTCTCAGCCTGTCGCCGTCCGCGACGCTCGCGCCGCCGAACTTCATCACTATGTTCATTGTTGGACCCACCAGAAACCGAGCCCTAGAATAATAACTATCGGGCGAAGGCCCTCCTTATCTCGATGAGGTCCCTTAGGACGGCGCTCGCAGTCTCCTTGCCTCCGGCTCCTTTTCCGACCAGCGTTATCTCGCCGGCTGGGTGAGTATCAAAAGTAATCGCGTTGAACGTTCCGCTGACATTGAGCGGGTGGGCCACTGAGATCTCCTCTGGCGAGACCCTGGCCCTCTTGTCCATCCGCGCAATCAGCTTGAGGATGTTCCCTCTTTCCTTCGCGGCCGTCACATCCTCATTCGACACTTCTGCGATTCCAGTGATGGCCACGTCTTTGATGGATATGTTGGTCCCGAGCACGTAGTTTGCCGTGATGACCAGCTTGCAGGCCGCGTCGAAACCGCCGATGTCGTAGGTCGGATCTGCCTCTGCATATCCGAGCCTCTGGGCCTCAGCCAACGCGTCCTTGAGCGTTATGCTATCGGACGCCATCTTGCTGAGTATGTAGTTCGAAGTGCCGTTCAGGATGCCGCTTATTGAGCGTATCCTGCTGCCTTCGAGGCACTTCTTCGCGAAGTCCAGGACGGGCGTGCCCCCGCCGACGGTCCCGCTGAACTTGAACACCACGCTGTTGTGGTGGGCGAGCTCGATCAGAGCGGGCATGGCCAATGCCAAAGGGCCCTTGTTGGTGGAGATGACATGTCTGTGATGTCTCATCGCTTCTCTGACATGGCTCAACCCAGGCTCGCCAGTCTTGAGGTCCGTAGGCGTCGCCTCTATGACTACCTCACATTCCGCCTCCCTGATCGCCTCCACGCCGGACTTGCCCTCGCGGTAGACGACCGGTCCGAGTCCAGACAGAGAGGAGTACCCTTTCTTCGACGCCAGAGCCTTCTTGACGTCGATGCCTTCACGCGCAAGGGCCGTACCGTGACTGTCGACGATGCCCACGATCTTCGGCCTGAGCCCAAAGTCTCTCTCGAGCTTCTTCGCTTCCTGGTCCAGCAGTTCAACAAGACTCTGGCCAACCACTCCAAAACCGAGCAAGAGGAGCCTCATTCTTTAACCCCCTCGCAGAGCTTTCTCCAGCGCCTCGATGGACGCCTCGATGGTCCTCGGCTTAACGCTCTGTGCTACTGCGACGTCAGGGTCCTTCAGTCCGTGGCCGGTTGAAACGCACACCACTTCGGAAGTCCTGTCCAACTCCCCAGACTTCAGATTCTTGATGACCCCTGCCAGGGCTGCGGCTCCAGCTGGTTCCGTGAATATGCCCTCGTGCTTGGCAAGCATCTTCTGTGCATCGAGTATCTCATCGTCAGTCACAGTGGACGCTCTCCCGCCAGATTCCTTTATGGCCCTTACCGTCTTCTTCCAGTTGGCGGGATTGCCTATCCTTATGGCAGTTGCCACCGTGTCAGGTTCGGCCACAGGAGCGAGGTTCTCTGAACCCGATTCGAACATGTGAGCGATGGGGGCAGACCCCGCAGCCTGGATGCCCCTGATCACCGGATGGCTCCGCACTATTCCGAAGGATTCGTATTCCGCGAATCCTTTCCAGTAGGCGGCAGAGTTGCCTCCGTTTCCCACCGGTATGTAGAGATGCTCCGGTGCTCTTCCGCCAAGCTGGTCACAGATCTCGTACGCAGCCGTCTTCTGCCCCTCTATCCTAACCGGGTTGACTGAGTTGAGGACATACATCCCAAGCTTCTCCGACGATTCCATGACCATCTCCAGGGCCTGGTCGAAGTTGCCCCTCACAGAGAGAACCGTCGCGCCGTGCATCATGGCCTGAGCCAGCTTGCCGAGGGCGACCTTTCCCTCGGGGATGAGCACAACACACTTCATTCCAGCCAGGCCGGCATATGCTGCCAATGAAGCAGATGTGTTGCCCGTGGACGCGCATGTGACGATCTTCTTCCCGATCTCCTTCGCCTTCGTAATCCCGACAGTCATCCCTCGATCCTTGAACGACCCAGTGGGGTTCATTCCATCGAACTTGACAAGCAGGCTCTTGATCTTGATCAGGCCTGCGAGACGAGAACAGTTCAGGAGCGGAGTGCCTCCTTCTGACATGGAGAACACGCGGGCCCTCTCGTCCACTGGGATGAGCTCCCTGTATCTCCAGACCGAAAGTGGGCGGCTCCTGAAGTCGCTCTTCTCGACCCTTCTCACCGCCTCCTTGCGATCAAGCCGAACCTCAAGCAGGTTGCCGCAGGACGAGCACGCATAGGCAGGCCTGGAAGTGTCGTGAACCTTGCCGCACTCGATGCATCTGACCTCGTAAGCTGGAGGCATGTTCTCCTCACGAAGTGCGCCTGCTATGATAAGTGGGAATATAATCCCTTCGCACTTCTGGCCGCCTTCTCGATGCGCGCCTGGCCGATGTTTATTGCACAATTGTGTCCATGAAATCGCATGACGAGCATCTAAATATCCAACCACGATATGCCCCTCGGGCCAGGTGCACAGTATGGTCTACTACAGGGCGATGGTCTCGTCTCCAGCGACGATTGCAAACTTCGGCCCAGGTTTCGATTCTTTCGGCCTGTGTCTCGCATCGCCCAAAGATACGATCTCAATTCGTCGCATGCCAAGAGGAAGGCACGAAGTCAAGGTGCTGGGCAAGTACGAGATCCCTCTTACTCCAGATAAGAACACGGCTTCGTACGCCGCCATGAAGCTCGCTGAGCTCTGTGGCTGCAGGGATGTGGGTTTCTCGATTACCATCAGGAAAGGAATGAAGCCCGGGAGCGGCCTCGGAAGCAGCGCAGCATCATCGGCAGGCGGAGCCCTCGCAATGGCTGCCGTGCTAGGGCTCAGGAACAGGGATATGGTCCTCGAGGCATCTGCGATGGGCGAAGAACTTGTTGTGGGCTCGAGGCACTTCGACAACGTCGCCGCTGCGATATTTGGCGGGTTCACTGTTCTTGCCGACCTTCGGACCAGAACCATCATCCAGATTAGACCACCACAGTTCCGAGTCATCGTCGCGTTGCCAGATATCTCCGTGGAGACCCGCAGGGCAAGAAAGGTACTCCCTGATTCGGTCTCGATTGCTGATGCTGTCTGCAATGTTGGGTGGGCGTCTGGCATGCTCCACGCAATGATGAAGCGGAACGCAAGAATGATCGGAGCGTATCTGGATGACAAATTGGCGATACCATACAGGAGGAAGCTGATACCCGGATATGAGGAGGTCCGCGAGAGCGCACTGAACGCTGGCGCGTACGGCGTCTCCATCGGCGGCTCCGGGCCAGCAGTTTTTGCGATCGCTCAGGGCAACGCCGCGAGGATTCGTAAGGCGATGGTGGAAGCCTTCAAGCGATCAGCAGGCCTTCGCGCAGAATCATTCATCACGGTGCCAGGCACAGGTGCGAGAGTCATTAGCCTCTCCTGAAGCGGGCCTCTCAGAAGACGATCTCGTCACCCGGCACCCTCGGAAAGAGCGTGACGTCCCTGATGTGCTTCTGCCCGGCTAGGAAACGAACCATCCTCTCTATCCCGAGGCCCCCACCTACCGTCTGCGGGATGAGGCCGCGGCTGGAGACGCTTAGGTACTTGTCAAAGGCCTTGGTGTCGGTCTTCCTCTCGACCATCTTTCTGACGATTTCCGCATGCTCTCGCTCCCTCTCTCCGCCCGAAAGCGCTTCTCCATATCCTTCTGGCCAGATGACGTCGTAGTTGTGGTAGTAGCCCAGTCTATCCTTGTCTTCTCTGTCGTAGAACTCCCTTGCGTAGTTCAGTATCCAGAAAGGGTCAGCCGCTTCTTCCGAGGCTCTAATATCGAAGTGTTCGCCGTATTTCCTTCTCAGCTCCTCTGATTCGTACACCTTCAACGGAAGCTTCGGAATCACGAGCTTCCTGTTGAGAGCTCTCAGATCGTCGGAGCACTGGTCCTTCACGAAGCCGAATATGTGCGCGATCATGCCATCGGTGAATTCGATGAAATCCTCCTTCGTCTTGTCCTTGAACTCAATGTCGACCTGGGTGAACTCGAAAAGGTGTCTTCCAGTGTCCTTGAGCTTGCCATCTTCCAGTCTCACATTGGGGGACATGAAGTATACTTTGTCTATCCCATCGTTCAGAAGAGACAGTTGTTTGTGGAGAATCATGCTCTTCATCAGGTGCAGCTTCTGCCCGTAGTATTCGACCGTTGCGTCGAAATGCGGGTGGTTCAAGGGGTCGGTCTCAGGCGAGAGTATGATTGGCATTGCCTGAACGACACCGTGCTCGTACATGTAGTCGTGAATCGCCTTCAGCGCTGCGCTCTGTATCCTGAGAACGTGCCTGAGCTTGTCCGCCCTGATGTGCGATAGCGCTCCGTCCATGTAGCTCCTCGACCGAAAGACAGTGAGGTCCTCGTACTATATCATCATGTCGACAGGAATGCCGGACTTTTTCCATAATTCGGGCAATATTCATATAGATATTCCGTCATTATGACGAAACATGTTGGACGAGAAGGACTCCGCCATACTCGAGGAATTGATGAAGGACGCCAGGAAGACCACGAAGGCGATCGCTCGGGAATTGGACATTCCCAGAGCTACGGCGCACGACAGAATCGTGAAGATGGAGCAGAAGAAGATTATCAAGAAGTACACCGCGGTCCCGGACTACGCTCAGCTCGGCCTTGGCGTGACTGCGTTCATACTCGTGCAGTTCGAATCAGAAAAAGGTGTTTCGCAACGAGACACTGCTGAAGAGATTGCGCTCTTGCCGGGGATATTCGAAGTGCACATGATCTCAGGCGAGTACGACATGATACTCAAGGTGCGCGGATCGAGCATGGAGGAAATCGGGAAGCTGGTTATCGACCGTCTGCGAGACGTGAAGGGCGTCTCCCGCACTCTCACATGTGCCTGCTTCACCACCGTGAAAGAGTGAGCCTCGGTGCCTACTGCTTGGACCTCATCCTGATGAGCCTGTTCGCGGTCTCGGCCACCTCGCTTCTGACGGGCTCCACGGTGTGTTCCCTGAATATTCTTCGCACTTCATCTGCGGCCTTCTCCATCAGGCTCTTCGAACCCAGCGCCAGCCACCTATCGTAGGAATATCGGTCAGATATCACTGGCAGGAAATGCTCGGTTTTGAAATGCTCCAGCGTATGTCGCTGGCCAAGATAGTCCCGTCCTATTCCGACCTTCTGGACGATGTCGAGAGCTATGGTCTCCTCCGTCACATCGATTCCGCGTGCCATTCTAGCCACGATTCGGGCGATCTCGTTATCTATCACCAGCTGCTCCAACCAGACCGTCCGGCAGTCCTCGATGAGCCCGATGCCCGCGACCATGTCAGCTCCCGCGAGGATTGGGGTGATGGCGCTCGAGAGCTTCTCGTAGGCGGCCTGCGCGTCGGGCCACTTCGACGTGGTCACGAATCCGCCTACCAGCGACGGAAACCCGTAGAAGTGAGCCATTTGAGAGAAAGCGGCAGATGTCAATCCGTGTTCAGGACTGCCTCCTGCGCGGGTTGAGGTGCGCATGTCCAGAGGGGCTATTCCGGCGCTGAAGACATAGGGCGTGCCGGGTCCGTTGAGCTGGAAAATCGCGTTACCCGCCAACGCCTCCGCGACGGCCAAAGCGACGGACCCAGCAAGTGTCGCGGGGCCTGTAGAGCCAGGCCCTGGCATGACGTAGAAACAGATGGGCAGGCCCGCGTCCGCCGCCACGAAGCCCGCTTCTAGGCCCTCTCCCTCGATCGCCAACGGTGATGAGCTCGTGTGTATTGATGAGATCGGGGGTCTCCGGCGCAGCTCCTCGGGACCCCCAGCGGCAGCAGCTGCAAGTTCAATGACGTCCTGGACCTCCCACACCGTCGTGTTGGTTGCGAGCGTTATGTGTTTCTCGGTGTTCTCGAGGGAGGCCCAGAGGTCATGTATGTGCCTCGTGCCCTGAGGGACGTCCTGCGAGGTGACGTTTGGCCAGCTTATGCTATGGCCATTCAGCGCATCAGCGACAAAGGCGCTTTTGGCAACATCCGACTTCCTCGAAGGCCTCCTCTGCCTCGTCTCGAAGTCAACGGCTTCTGTACCGTTCCCGTCGCTGCACACGTGGACGTGATCGAAATCAAGCCTTGCGTCGTGCTTCCTAGTCCTGCCGCAGAATGTGACCGCTCGGTCGTTCTTCTTGGCCATCTCGAGGACGAGCGACTGAGGGAATCTGACGACTGCGCTTTTCTTGTCAACCTCACATCCCGCGCGTGAAAGCATCATCTGCGCTTTTTCGCTCCGAACAGCAACACCCGTCGTCTCCAGGATGTCGAGTGCTGCGCGGTGGATGAGATCAACGCCATGCCTGTCCAAGACGCTCAGTTTGTTCCTCACGGGTATCGAGTTCGCCATTCCATTCCCCCGAACTCCTAAGCCGCATCACATCCGAAATCTCTTGTTGTTGAGAATGATCAAAAGATGTTAACGAGGCCAGGGCGCATTCTCAGACGCCTGGCCAG
>CAYOXJ010000039.1:0-9748 GCA_964407905.1 uncultured Thermoplasmata archaeon | reverse complement strand
CGAACATCGAGGAGTGCCAGAACAAGAAGCTCTACCCGCCGAACGGCATCTACACCACAGAAGATGCGATCCTCTTCCTGGAGCGCAAGTTCGCCACAGGCCAGGCGAAGGAGTACAGGGCGAAGAAGGTCGAGAGCATCATAGACCGCTCGCTGCTCCCACATCTGGGCGACACTGGGGACGCGAGAATGAAGAAAGCAATCTTCCTCGGGCGTGTCGCGAAGACGATCCTCGAGCTGGAGCTGGGCCACAGAAAGGAGGACGACAAGGACCACTACGCGAACAAGAGGCTGAAGCTCGCAGGAGACCTGATGGAAGACCTTTTCAGAGTCGCATTCACGAACCTGATCAAGGACCTGAAGTATCAGCTGGAGAGGGGATACTCCCGCAAGAAAGGCCTCAAGATATCATCGGCGATAAGGCCTGATCTTCTGACCCACAGGCTGTTGCACGCGTTTGCGACGGGCAACTGGGTTGGCGGCAGGGCCGGTGTTTCTCAACTGCTGGACAGAACCTCTAACATGAGCGCTCTGTCGCACCTGAGGCGCGTCACATCGCCTCTCACGAGGAGCCAGCCGCACTTCGAGGCCCGCGACCTGCATCCGACTCAGTGGGGCAGGCTGTGCCCCAACGAGACGCCCGAAGGGCAGAACTGCGGCCTCGTGAAGAACTGCGCGCTGATAGTCGACGTCTCCGAGGGCTACGACGAGAAGGAGGTCATCTGGCTGCTGAAGGACCTCGGCGTGAAAGAGGTTGGAGAGCAGCAGACCACCGAGACTCGTGTCTACGTCAACGGAGACCTCATCGGGCTGCACGACAAGCCAAAGGAACTCGTGGAAGAGATCCGCCAGAGGAGACGCTCTGGCCTTCTGTCGCACGAAGTGAACATCCGCTTCGACGACAACATGAACGAGATCATCATCAACTGCGACGAGGGAAGGCTGAGGCGGCCATTGCTAGTGGTACGCCACGGAAAGACCATGCTGACGCACAAGCACCTGGAGGACATGCGTGCGAACAAGGTCAGATGGTCCGACCTTGTCCGCGAAGGCGTCGTCGAGTGGATCGATGCTGAAGAGGAGGAGGATACATACATCGCGGTGTTCGCCCACAAGACCCCTCAGAAGTGCGAGCACTGCGGCAAGTTCCTCTCGCCGATCGATGTGGAGTGGAGGAACCCAGGCGAGGAGGGCAAGATAACGCTCGAGTGCAAGTTCTGCGGAGGTGCGATGCATGTTGAGTCGCAGCTGACGGACGAGCACACACATCTGGAGATTGACCCGATGGTCATACTGGGAGTCTGTTCAGGCCTCGTCCCGTATCCAGAGCACAACTCGAGCCCGAGGGTCACGATGGGCTCAGGCATGGCGAAGCAATCGCTTGGCCTGAGCTCGTCGAACTACAGGACAAGGCCCGACACAAGGAGTCACTTGTTGCACTATCCTCAAAAGCCTCTGACTACCACGAAGTCCATGGACTTCGTGTACTTCAACAAGAGGCCCGCGGGACAGAACTTCGTCGTGGCGATCGTGTCCTATTCTGGGTACAACATGGAAGACGCAGTCATCATGAACAGGTCATCCGTCGAGCGTGGGCTCGGAAGATCCACGTTCATGAGAACCTACAGGTCCGAGGAGCGCAGGTACCCGGGAGGGCAGGAGGACCACTTCGAGATCCCGAGCCCAGACGTGAGAGGAGCACGCGCGGACCTCTCCTACAGCAATCTGGGAGAGGACGGCCTGATCAGCCCGGAGACAGCCGTCACTGGTGGCGACGTGCTCATAGGCAAGACGTCTCCTCCGAGGTTCTTGGAAGAGGAGGCTGATTTCCTCACTCCGCAGAAGCGGAGAGAGACCTCCGTGACCGTGAGGCCTGGAGAGAGTGGCTGGGTCGACAACGTCATGCTCACTGAGTCAGAGAACGGTTCTCGGCTCGTGAAGGTCAAGGTCAGGGACGAGAGAGTCCCTGAGCTGGGAGACAAGTTCGCGTCCAGGCACGGCCAGAAGGGCGTTGTGGGGCTCCTCGTTCCGCAGGAGGACATGCCTTTCACAGAAGACGGCCTCGTGCCAGACCTGCTGATCAATCCGCATGCGATCCCATCTCGTATGACCGTCGCGCACGTGCTCGAGATGATCGGCGGCAAGGTCGGCTCTATGGAGGGCAGATACATTGACGGAACGCCCTTCAGCGGGGAAAGAGAAGAAGCGCTGAGGGACGCCCTCGTCAAGAACGGTTTCAAGCACAACGGCAAGGAGGTCATGTACGATGGCATCACTGGGAAGAAGATCGAGGCCGAGATCTTCGTCGGCGTCATCTACTACCAGAAGCTGCATCACATGGTCTCCGGCAAGCTGCACGTGAGGAGCAGGGGGCCGGTCCAGATACTCACCAGGCAGCCGACCGAGGGACGATCGAGGCAGGGCGGCCTGAGGTTCGGCGAGATGGAGAGGGACTGTCTCATTGGCCACGGTGCGGCAATGGTCATCAAGGACAGGCTGCTCGACGAATCTGATGGCACGCTGCAGTACGTGTGCGGCAACCCGAACTGCGGACACATCGCGATTCTCGACAGGCGCGGCACGTTGAGATGTCCGGTCTGTGGCAACAATTCGAAGATATATCAGGTGCAGACCTCGTATGCGTTCAAGCTCTTGCTCGATGAGCTGTTGTCGCTCGGGGTGGCCATGCGCCTGCAACTGGAGGATCTGAAATGATGGTCACTGGCGTAACCAAGCGCATCGCAGCGATCAAGTTCGCCCATCTCTCGCCCGACGAGATACGCAAGATGAGCGCGACCAAGATCATCACTGCTGACACTTACGATGATGACGGCTTCCCGATCGACATGGGCCTCATGGACCCCCACCTGGGCGTCATAGAGCCTGGACTGAGGTGCAAGACCTGCGGGAAGAAAGTCGACGAGTGTCCTGGCCATTTCGGGCACATCGATCTCGCGATGCCAGTCATCCACGTCGGGTACGTGAAGGAGATCAAGAAGCTGCTGCAGTCGACCTGCAGGTCATGCGGGAGACTGCTTCTCACTGGAGAGCAGGCCGAGGAATACAGGAAGCAGCGTGACAGGATGGAGGAGCTCGGCGGGGACATGCTCGACACGGGCGCGATATCGAAGGAGACCGCAAGGGACGCGGCCTCCAGGACCACGTGTCCGCACTGCGGCACCGTGCAGCTCAAGATAACGCTCGACAAGCCAACGACCTTCAGAGAAGAGGGCCACAAGCTCACGCCGAAGGAGGTCAGGGAGAGGCTCGAGCGCATCCCGGATGAGGACCTCATCGCTCTCGGAATTGACCCGACCGTCTCGAGACCTGAGTGGATGGTCCTGACCGCACTGCCCGTTCCGCCTGTCACCGTGAGGCCGTCCATCACGCTCGACTCCGGGGACAGGTCCGAGGACGATGTGACGCACAAGCTCGTCGATGTCCTGAGGATTAACCAGAGGTTGCGCGAGAACAGAGATGCAGGCGCTCCCCAGCTGATCGTAGAGGACCTTTGGGAGCTGCTGCAGTACCATGTGACGACATACTTCGACAATCAGACCTCCGGCATTCCTCCCGCAAGGCACAGGTCAGGCAGGCCGCTGAAGACGCTGGTCCAGAGACTGAAAGGCAAGGAGGGCAGGTTCAGATCGAACCTGTCCGGAAAGCGTGTCAATTTCTCCGCGCGAACGGTCATCTCTCCAGATCCGATGCTGTCCATAAACGAGGTCGGCGTTCCGATAGAGGCGGCGAGGGAGCTCACGGTCCCGATTCATGTGACCGAGCGCAACATCGAGAAGGCGAAGGAGATGTGCAAGCGCGGCCCGATCCCTCCAGGGCCTGGCTATCAGCCTGGTGTGAACTACGTCATCCGCAGCGACGGCCGGAGGATCAAAGTCACGGACAAGAACGCGGAGACCGTGGCGGAGACGATCGAGCCGGGATACATCGTCGAGCGACACTTGGTCGATGGCGACATCGTCCTGTTCAACAGGCAGCCCTCGCTGCATAGGATGTCCATCATGGCGCACGAGGTCAGGGTCATGCCCTACAAGACTTTCAGGTTCAACCTGTGCGTGTGCCCGCCGTACAACGCGGACTTCGACGGCGACGAGATGAACCTGCACGTGCTGCAGAGCGAAGAGGCACGTGCCGAGGCGAAGGTCCTCATGAGGGTTCAGGAGCACATACTGTCACCGAGGTTTGGCGGACCAGTCATCGGCGGGATCCACGATCACATCACGGGCTCGTTTCTCCTAACGCACAAGGACTCCAGATTCACCAAAGAAGAGACGATGAGAATACTCGAGAAGATTGGCACGGCGAACCTGCCCAAGCCGAAGGTGCACGACGGCGCCGAGTACTGGACCGGGAAGCAGCTGTTCGGCCTCATACTGCCAAACGACCTGCACATGACGTTCAAGGCCTCGATCTGCCAGAGGTGCGAGCCCTGCAAGAAGGAGAAGTGCGAGCACGACGCGTACGTCGTGATACGCCACGGGAAGCTCATAGTGGGCACGATAGACGAGAAATCGCTCGGTGCGTTCAAGGGCAGGATACTCGACAAGCTCTCGCGAGACTACGGCCCTGACAAGGCCAGGGAGTTCATAGACAAGGCCACGAAGCTCGCGATTGGTGCGATCATGATTCGCGGGTTCACGACCGGCATCGACGATGAAGACATCCCTGACCAGGCGAAGCGCGAGATCGATGACGCGATGACCCAGGCGAGACAGAAGGTCGAGGAGCACGTCCAGGCTTACAGGCACGGAGAGCTGGAGCAGATGCCCGGCCGGTCGCTCGAGGAGACCCTCGAGGTCGAGATCATGAAGGTCCTGGGCAAGGCGAGAGACACCGCGGGACAAATCGCGGGCAGACACCTCGGCCTGGAGAACTCAGCAGTCATCATGGCCCGTTGCGGCGCGAGAGGTTCAATGCTCAACCTGAGTCAAATGGCTGGTGCGATCGGCCAGCAGGCAGTCAGAGGAGAGCGTCTGTCCAGAGGTTATTGGAACAGGACGCTGCCGCACTTCAAAAAGGGCGACCTGGGATCCGAGGCGCGGGGATTCATCAAGAACTCGTACAAGAGCGGCCTCACGCCAACCGAATACTTCTTCCACTCGATGGGTGGCAGAGAAGGCCTTGTCGACACGGCAGTGAGGACTTCGCGGTCGGGCTACATGCAGCGCAGGCTGATCAACGCGCTCGAGGACCTCAAGGTCATGCAGGACGGCTCGGTCAGGAACACTGCTGGCACGATCATCCAGTTCAGCTACGGTGAGGATGGAATCGACCCGTCGAGGAGTGTCCAGGGAGATCCTGTGGACGTCGATGACATCATCCTGACCGTTCTCGGTGACCAGGGCGAACTGATCGCCAAGGTGCAGGAGAAGGGCGTCGTCAGCTACGGCATCCAGGACAGGGATCTGCTCGAGACCCCCGAGGAGGGAGAAATCGAGCCCGAGGAGCCGGAGTTCGAGGGCGGTGGCGGCGGCATGGACGAGGGGTGAGCCAGATGACTGCAAAGAGTGCCATGGATGTCTTCGTCCGGAAGGGGGTGGACGAGAAGACCGCCCAGAAGCTCGTCGAAAACGGCTACACGTTCACTAAGGTCGCCCGTGCTACGGATAAGGTCAAGCGCGACATCGAGAAGCTCCTGGGAGAGCGAAAGCTGAAGCAGCTGCTGGACGCGGTCAAGTCCAAAGAGCGGGCGCCCAAGAAGAAGAAGGAGAAGCCGCTCAGGAAACCGGTTCTGGCCAAGAAGGAGCTGCCCGTCAAAGTCCGGCCTCCGACGCCAACGGAGGCGAAGATAATCAAGATACTGGAGAAGACCAAGCAGGCTCTGCCCCGCGCGGTGATAGGTGAGATAGCAGCGCGGCTCGAAGGCGTCGACATGCCTGACAAGCTCATGGAGAAGATCGTCGACCTCACGGTCGAGCGCTTCCAGACGCATGTTATTGATCCGAATGAGTCCGTTGGCATAATCGCCGCTCAAAGCATCGGGGAGCCTGGCACGCAGATGACCATGCGTACTTTCCACTACGCGGGCGTCGCGGAAATGAACGTCACGCTTGGCCTGCCAAGGCTGATCGAGATCGTCGACGCGAGAAGGGTCCCAAGCACACCCATCATGGAGATCCATCTTGACGAGTCCGCCCAGGACGACCTGGAGAAGGTCCGGGAGATCGCATCGAACATCGAGAGGACCAATTTGATAGACATCGCTGATGTCGACACAGACATCAACAACATGGAGGTCGTCATCAAGCTGGACAAGAAGAAGATGGAGCGCAAGAACATCACGTCCGAGGAGGTCCTCAAGAAGATCAACAGGGCGAAGGGCGTCAAGGGGCTCGCGGAGATGCGCGACGCGAATATCGTCGTCAGGTGCGATGAGCCCTCGTACAAGAAACTACAGAGGATTTCGGAGGACACCAAACAGTGCCCGATCAAAGGAGTCGAGGGCATCCAGAGGGCCGTGATACGCAGGGTCGGAGGCCACTTCGTGATCTACACGGAGGGCTCGAACCTCGAGAAGGTGCTGGAGATAGAGCACGTGGACAAGAGGAGGACCAGCACCAACAGCATCCTGGAGATATTCGAGGTCCTGGGCATCGAGGCAGCGAGGAACGCGATCATAAACGAGGCCTCGAGAACCTTGGAGGAGCAGGGTCTCACCGTTGACATTCGCCACATCATGCTCGTCTCGGACCTCATGTCGAACGACGGCGATGTGAAGGCTATCGGCAGACACGGCATATCCGGGCGGAAGTCGAGCGTTCTCGCGAGAGCGGCGTTCGAGATTACATCAACACATCTGTTGCGTGCTGGCATCACGGGTGAAATGGACACTCTCGAGGGCGTCGTGGAGAACATCATAGTGGGCCAACCGGTTACGGTCGGCACAGGGGCAGTCAATCTGGTCTGGGCACCAGCGGGAAAGAAGGAAGGTGAGTGAGGATGCTGGACATGGCGCGCGCTCTGAAGACTGCCGCGGCCACGGGCGATGTGAGGTTCGGCCTCGCGGAGACGAAGAAGAGCGTGAAAAAGGGCGAGGCGAAGCTCGTCGTGGTGGCGAACAACTGCCCTGAGAACAAGGTCGTCTCTGGGTCAGGCCCAAAGGTCATTGTCTTCAACGGAACGAACGTGGAACTCGGGTCAGCGTGCGGGAAGCCCTTCCCGATATCGGCGCTGGCAATTGTAAGCCCAGGGGAGTCAAACATACTCTCCGCCTGATGAGTGGATCGCATGGGAGACATAACATTCACTGAGGACACCTTGCGGTACATCAGCCTCTTCGAGAAAGTCACGGGAACTCAGGTCAAGGATTGTCTCGAGACCGAGGAGAAGCTCGTGTTCGTTGTCGAGAAGGGCCAGGGAAGCAGGGCGGTCGGGAAGAAGGGCGAGAACGTCATCAGGCTGAAGAATCTCACGGGGAAGAACATCCACGTGATCGAGTACTCGGAGGATCCCGAGACGTTCATCAAGAACGTCTTCCACACGTATTCTGTTCAGAGCGTCACGATCGAAGACCGAGGGAACATAATCCATGCCACGGTGACCGTGGACCCGAAGGTCAAGGGCAAGGCGATCGGCAAGAACGGCCGTAACCTCAGAATCGCTCGAGAGGTCGTGAACAGACACCACAACGTGCAGAGCATCAGCGTCGCCTGAGAGGCCTGCGCTCCACCTCTAGTCTGTCCGCGGTTGGGTATTCCTCGATTATGAACGTGGGCTGGTCCAAGTCGTCTGCGATCTTCTCGAGAACCCATGGCGCGACCTCGAGTCTCTTCTTCTTGTAGTTGCTCCAGATGAGATCGCCGGGCACTTCGAATCTCTTCATGATCCAAGCAGCGGTCGCCGCAGCCAGCTCGGTTTCTACGATTCCTTTGATGAACGTGCCGTCCTTGGTCAGCATCTCATGAGGCCTCCTCACGTTCTTCGCCCGCCGAATTATCCTGCGTCTGAGCTGCACTCCGTCCTTGAACGATGCTGAGCAATAGTGGAGGGGAACGCTGGCCTCCAGCTTCAGAATGTCGAAGGCCAGCTCCTCGCTCCCCTTGACTCCTGACGAGACTTCATCCTTCACTTCAAACTCCAGTGCTCTCAGGGAACGCCAGTTGGTCTCCGAGAACTCGAGCTCGTTCAAGTTGACAAAATCAAGGTCCATGTTGTCTGCGAATGCGACGGCGGATACGAGTTCAGAAGATCGGCCAGGTATCACTGGGATCTCAAGGCCAACGTCCATCCCCAGCCTCTTGGACCGGGATATCGCGTTCGCGAAAGGGGTCTTGTGGAGCTTCCTCCACATCGAGACCGGCGGATGGAACCTGATCTCATCCAGACCGACGCCGGCCACACTCTCTATCTTGCGCGTGTCCGTAGTGGAAGTATACAGATGTACATGATGGGACATCCCGAACCTCTTCTTAAGCGCCCTGATCGATTCAACGGTTCTTTCAGTCGCGCACAGCGGGTCGCCGCCTGTGACTCCGGTGCCCAGAGCATCCATGAGCTCTGCCTCGAGGATCACATGCCCCAGCTGGCTGACTCTTCTCTCGTTTGCGAAGAACACGTCCTTGCCTCTCTTCTCCTCGGACAACGGGCAGTAGAAGCATTTCCGGCCGCACTTGCCTGTGACGAGAAGCACGAGCTTCGCACCCTGCTCGCAGAGGATGCAGCCCTTTGGCAGTCTCCCCGTGTAGGCTGCCCTCTTGGGCATTCTCTTGATTGTCCTCACGAGGGCTGTATTGCGCTCGCTGCAAAAAGATTAACCGAGAGATTGTCGATGCATTGCAGGGGAGAGGATGCAGAAGAAAAACAGAATAATTCTCGCGCTCGATGTCACATCGCGGGAGAGCGCAATGCATGTCGTGGAAGAGGTCAGGGACTATGTGGATGCGATCAAGATTAACTGGCCTCTGATACTCGCTGCTGGCCCTGAGATCATAAGGGACATGTCCCGAGTGAAAGATGTGATCTGTGACATGAAGATCGCGGACATACCGAACACCAACAGATTGATCGTGGAACAGGCGATGTCAAGAGGCGCGAGCGCGGTCATCGCGCACGGTTTCACCGGAGAGGATTCTGTGAAGGCCTGTGTCGAAGCGGCCAAGGGCCAGGTGTTCGTGGTGACAGAGATGAGCCATCCTGGTGGGAAACAGTTCACTGCCCCAATAGCCGACAAGCTCGCAGCGTTGGCGAGAGCAGCGGGCGCACGAGGCATCGTTGCTCCGGCTACGAGGCCTGAGAGAATCGCGGACCTGAGGAAGATCATAGGTGATCTTGACATCATCAGCCCGGGCGTTGGAGCCCAGGGGGGCAAAGCATCTGATGCTCTGAAGGCGGGCGCTGACTACATCATTGTCGGACGCGCCATCTACGAGGCCTCCGACCCCCGCGCGGCGGCCAAGGCGCTCGCCGACGAGGTCCGACAGAGCATATGAGGTCCCGCGCAACAGAAAAAAGCGCAAGTGCGTTGACAAAATGTGGCATGCCAGACGTTGCTGTTCAGGTCGTGATTCCTGATGTGCTCTGACCGCCAACGTATATATAGCCCTCTTGGTATCGGTGGGCTACTATCACCAGGTGGCATAATCTTTGGCCGAAGCTAGGGAAATCCCTGCTAGGTCATTTCTGTCCAACAAGAGGAGGGACGGGGGTCCTAGCGAGTTTGGCAAATGGTTCAGGGCGAATTGGCCTGCTCTGTTCATGCTGTTCTTCATATTCGTGCTCGCGCTGTTCGTTCG
>CAYOXJ010000038.1:0-10030 GCA_964407905.1 uncultured Thermoplasmata archaeon | reverse complement strand
GCCTGAGCAGCTTCATTTTGTCCTTGAGCAAGCTCCGGACGTCCACAGCTCCGGAGGCGACATCAGAAGTGGCCTCCTTCTTGGATTTGATCCTCTTGGCAACCGCGTGGTCTGCGACTTCCTTGATCATCTTCGGGGTCAGGCCTGGGCCAGTATACTTGACCTCTCCGCCCGTTGGCTCGACAAGCCTCAGTATCGCTTTGCCCGCCGTGGTCTTGCCACAACCAGACTCGCCGACAAGACAGAAGATCTCTCTGTCCTTGATGTCGAACGTGACCCCGTCGACCGCTTTCACGTACCTCTGCTCTTTTGACAGAAGGCTCTCGACGAACCCCCTTCTGACAGGGAACCATACCTGGAGGTCTTTGACCGAGACAACATCCTTTGGCATTCAGGTCACCGCCTTTATCGGCCTGACGAAGTGGCAGGCAGCATAGTGCCCTGGAAGCACCTCAGCCAGCGGAGGCTCTTCCCTCCTGCAGATGTCCTGTGCCATATAGCATCTCTCAGCGAATCTGCAGCCGACAGGCGTGTTGATCAGGTTAGGCGGGTTGCCAGCAATGGATGCTGGCATCTTCCTATCGCCCTTGATGTTCGGGAACGCTGCGATGAGTCCTTTTGTGTACGGGTGTTGCGGGTATGCGAACACGTTGACCGCGGTGGACCTCTCCACGATCTTGCCAGCGTACATGATGCTGAGGAACTCACAGGTCTCTGCGAGAACCGACAGATCGTGCGATATGATGATCATTGCCAGTTCCAGCTCCTTCTGAAGATTCTTGAGCAGCTGCAGTATCTGCGCCTGGATCATGACATCGAGAGCTGTCGTGGGCTCATCACAAATCACGAGCCTTGGCCTGCAGGCCAAGGCCATCGCAATCATGACCCTCTGCCTCATGCCGCCGCTGAACTCGTGCGGATATTCCCTGACCCTGTTCGGGTTAATGCCGACGAGTTCGAATAGCTCCTTCACGCGTTTCATCGCGACTTCCTCGTCGACCTTCTCATGCAACACGATCGGCTCTACGATCTGGTCGCCCACCCTCTTGACGGGATTCAGGGCGTTCATCGCACCCTGAAAGATGATAGAGATGTCCCTCCACCTGATAGCTCTCAGTTTGTCCCCAGTGACTTTGGACATGTCTTGGTTCATGAAGTTGATAGTCCCACCGGCGATGTATCCGTTT
Organism: uncultured Thermoplasmata archaeon; assembly: GCA_964407905.1. GTDB lineage: Archaea > Thermoplasmatota > Thermoplasmata > UBA10834 > UBA10834 > COMBO-56-21. The sequence goes on along the minus strand of CAYOXJ010000038.1, from coordinate 8,843 downwards.
GCAGGGAGCAGCTTCATGATCGATAGGGCAGCAGTGGTCTTCCCGCAGCCTGACTCACCTGCAAGGCCCATCGCCTGACCCTTTTCCAGGTTGAAGTCGATTCCGTCGACGGCCTTGAGAGTCCCCTCTTGCGTCTTGAAATAAGTCTTCAGATCCTTGACTTCCAACAGAGTCATCGTTTGGTACCCCCTCTACAATTTCCGTTGTCGTTGCTGTCACACCCGGAGCGAGTGAGACAAGAAAAGGCTTTTGGGTCTCCTGCTCCTGGATACCCCGAGAATCTCATGTCGCTATAAATGCATTATGGAATGACGGAAAGCGCTGTTATGACCGGCCCTTGCACTTCATGGGCCTCTTCTGAACGCTGAGGCCTCGCCTTCTGAGTTCCCACAGAAGCTCCTCCTCCCCATACTCCGCCTGGATGCGTACGCACTGTTCATATACCCTTCGAAGCTCACGAACTGGCTCTTCATGCTTGTCAATCCGAATGTTGTGGAAGAGAGCTGGCTTCGAGGATGCAACAAGCAGAGCGGATGATGTTTTTCCTCTGCTATCCCCGCCCGCTGCCTGCCCTGCCTCGAGGCCCGCTAGAAGCCGACTGCTGAGATCGCCTCTCGACGCCTTGAAGGATTCGGCCATGGCAGTCAGGACGTCCGGACTAGTCAGTAGGTTGCCAGATACGGCAAAATCGTCGCCAAGGATGTGTCCCTTGGCATCGCTGCAATCATCTCCCGTGTAACCGAAGGACGATTCGGCGTCGATGGCGACGACCTGCCTGTGAGATCTTCTCTCGTCTGTTGCGAGAATAGCCTCCATTGCCTGCCTCACTGTCAATCCCATGCTCATGAGGAGAAGTCCCTGATATCCCAGGTTGACGTTCGTCCACGCTTGTGTTGCGACGGCTCCTACCCCCTCCTGCGCAAAGGGGACTAGCGAACCCACACAAGGTACCGCGGTTGCAGTGGCCACGCCGAAATCGCCGGTCGTTACGCATCTGGCAACAATCGAGAAGGTTCCGAGTTCCATATGTGATGGGTAACGAATTGCAGTCTAATGAAGAAACAGGGACTAATTACGATATTTCACAAGATATTCGTCCAGATCCTCCGCTACAAGCGAATCCTTGAAAACCATCCTCGCCTCACTCTCCAGCACGCTCGTATCTTCGTATCTTGGGCTCACATGGACTAGAAACAGAATGCGTACACCAGCTTGCCTGGCGATTTGAGCAGCCTCTGAAGCAGTCGAGTGCCCGAACTTCGCCGCGAGGCCGGAGTGGGAGGAGTCCAAGGTACAGTCGTGGATGAGGACTTCTGCGTCCTTCGCAAGGGCAACGATCTTCTTGCTTGGTTTCGTGTCTCCAGTGTACACGACCTTCCTGCCCAGCCTGGTTGGTCCGAGGACTTCCGCGGGTTCGACCTTTCTGCCTTTGACGACTACGGGCTTTCCTTCCTGAAGTCTTCGGAACATCGGGCCCTCGGGAATCCCCAGCCGCCTTGCCTTCTTGAGATCGAACTTCCCCGCTCGCGATCTCTCCTCGACAGAAAAAGCGAGCGATGGAATGCTGTGGTCCGCCTCAATGCATCTGACCAAGTACGATCCAAAGTCCAGCACGGCGTCACGGCGCAAGTCCGTGGCGAGCACCTTGAACGCACATTTGAAGTAGCCCAGTTCCAACATCGCCTTGACTGTCGCGGCCGTGTCTTCGGGCCCGAATATGTGCAGGTCTTCCTCCCTGCCGTTCAGGCTCATGCTCTGTATCAATCCCGGAAGCCCGAGGAAATGGTCTGCATGAAGGTGGGAAATGAATATCCTCTTGATCTTCATGAACGACACTGACGACTTCATGAGCTGTCTTTGAGTGCCTTCTCCGCAATCGAACATGAGGACCTCGCTTGGTATCTGGACGGCTATGGAGGTCACATTTCTGAGCTTCGAGGGGTAAGTCCCGCCAGTTCCGAGAAATACGATCTTCATGTTCTGACCCGGAAGTGCAATCGGAGGCGATTAAACTCTCCTGCCCGTTTGAGCTCGTACAGGAATATCGAGAGAGCGACGACAGCCATGATTGACGCCACCCCAATCGTCCCCTTGAAGCCCAGGCTCACTGCTGCAACTCCTCCGAGAACTGGGCCAACGATGCCCGAAACGCTCATCGTGCTTGAGAGTATGCCTGTAGCGGTCGCCTTCTCTTTGTTCCTGTCCATTACGTATCGTAGGCTGCCAACATAGAGACATCCCCACGCTGTCGCCAGCAGGATCTGCGACGGTATGATCTCCCAGTAGCTTCCGACCAGGGTGAATGTGAAGAAAGTCAACGCAGAGCTGGCCAGGCCCACCGCCACGAGCAGCGCGGGATCAAACCTGTCAACCACATTCATCACGAAGAACTGGCCAAAGGCATTCACTGAGTAGATAATCCCGATCCACGTCTCGTCTGCCCCGATGCTTAGCAGGAAAAGTGGATAGGTTACCCAAATCATGTTCGCACCAGTGTGCCTGATGAGCATTGCCGAGTAGACGGCAGCGTTCCTCTTGATGAGAGCCACGGGGAAGAGCGGCACCTGCATTGTCACTTCTCTTGGGAATGGGAGCATCAGTGCAATGGCGAATGACAGGAATATGATGGCAGCGCAGAACAGATACGCGCCCTCATAGAATGCCCCAAACATGCCAACGGCGAGGTTGCCGAAACCCCACCCTGCCGCTCCGAACGAACTGAACCAGCCCATCCTCACCTTGGCATCATACGCATATGTCAACAATGCCGCGGGGAAAATGCCTGAGCAAAGGCCGATGACGACTCTAACACCAGCGAAGAAAGGAAGACCGCCAAGGACCAGCGACGCGACCTGCACAAGAGTGGCGAAGCCCGACAGGAATAGTCCGACAAGCAGAATCATTCGCTTGCCGTAGACGTCCGCCGCACGCCCGAAGATGTAGGAAGACGCGAATCCTGCAGTCGCGAACAGCCCAGCGATGAAACCGATTGTGGACTCAGAGGCGCTCAGATCATGCTTCAGTATTACTGGGACTATTATTGCCGGACCAAACAGACCAGCGCTCGAGAGTAGCTGGATGGCCTCAGGCTTCATCGGGGCAGCAATCGGGCAGTAGTATTAACCACTTTTGGGCTCACAGCAGTTCGATCGGAGAATAGGAGGCCTACCAGCCAAGCCGCTCGAAGGTCCTGTCCTTCTTCGTCTTCTTCTTGAACTCCCTGTAATGCTCGTGACAGAGGTGGGCGTTCTTTGACAGGTCAGAGGTCAGCTTCAGACCAGCTTTCTCAACCCTCTTGGCAGGGACCGAGCGCTCCGCCTGGTTCCTGCATCCGTCCACGTCACATCCCCTGACCTTCTCGACCGCGTGCCTCGGTTCTGCCATGCATCGGAAATCCGGAAGTCGGTATTAAAAGCGATCGCAAGGAATCATTGCGCATTCTGACCGAAACCAATAATATCGATACTGCGTTTGCGAGTTCGATGCCGCTCGTCGCGCCTTCAATTCTTGCAGCCGACTTCTCAAAGTTGGGCGAGGAGGTCCGCATGGTCACTGAGGCCGGTGCCGACTACATACACATCGACGTCATGGACGGCTGTTTCGTGCCCAATATCACGATTGGCCCGTCCACGGTCAAGAGCATTCGAAGACACTCAAAACTGCCGTTCATTGCGCATCTCATGATAACGCACCCTGAACGCCATGTGGAAGCCTTCGCAGACAGCGGCTCGGACATAATAGAGGTGCACATCGAGGCGGAACAGGATCTGAAGGAGACCCTGAAGAACATCAAGGACCTCGGGAAGAAGGCCGGGCTCGCCGTGAACCCACCAACGCCAATCGAGAAGGCCTTTCCCTATCTCAGGGACATCGACATCCTCCTTATCATGTCCGTGAACCCGGGCTTCGGAGGCCAGAAGTTCATCCCTGAGGTGCTTCCCAAGATCCATGCGGCGAAGAGTGAGATGAACCGGCTTGAGGTCAAGATGCCCGTCGAAATAGACGGTGGGATAACGCCGGAAACGGGCGATCTCGCGGCGCGCGCAGGAGCGGACATACTCGCAGCGGGCACGTCGATCTTCAAGGCGCCTGACATGGGAGAGGTGATCAGGATGCTGAGGCAGTGCGGAGCCTCGAAGGATTAATATCATCACGCACTCTCATGGAGTCTGATCTGATGTCGGAGAGAATGTCGGAACACCCGATTCTGGTCTACTTGACTTTCGTTCTCCCAATTCTGCTGCTCGTGCTGGGCATGGTGTTCAACGCGAGCGTCATCCTCATGATACTTGTGCTGGCCTGGCTCGGCATTGCCCTCGTGATACTGTTCCTTCCGATCGCATCGAATGACGGCTCCCCGAGATGATTGAGCCGCGGCTCGCAGGAACGGGGGTTCGAACGCTGTGGGAGTGGATATTTCAGGTTTGGTCGAGGGCAAACGCGTGGCGCTCGAGGACCTCACAGGGAGGTCGATAGCGGTAGATGCGTTCAACACGCTGTATCAGTTTCTGTCGATGATCCGCCAGCCCGACGGCTCTCCGTTGACGGACAGAGATGGTCGCGTCACATCACATCTGTCTGGTCTGTTCTACAGAAGCGCTGCTCTGCTCGAGCTGGGGATCAGGCCAGTATACGTATTCGATGGCAAACCCCCGGAGCTGAAGCGAAAGACCATAGAGGCCAGACGGGCTCTGAAGGAAGAGGCCGAAAAGGAGTGGAAGAAGGCTCTAGAAGAAGGCGATCTCAAGAGAGCGTTGTCAAAGGCCACAAGGACTTCGAAGCTCGATTCTGACATGATCGAGGAGTCGCTGACGCTTCTGGACGCCTTGGGCATCCCGTGGACCAGAGCCCCGAGCGAAGGCGAGGCCCAGATGGGCCACATGGCGAGGAAAGGCGACGTATGGGCAGGCGCCTCTCAGGACTTCGATGCCATACTTTTCGGGACCCCCAATCTTGTACGCAACCTAACGCTCGCGGGCAAGAGGCGGCTTCCGTCCGGCAAGACCGTCGATGTGTCGCCCGAAATCGTGACCCTGAGCGAAGTGCTCGCAACACTCGAGGTCACCAGGGAGCAACTGGTTGACATGGGAATCCTGATTGGCACTGACTTCAACGACGGCGTAAGGGGGATCGGCCCGAAGAAGGCGCTCGCACTGATCAAGAAGTTCGGCTCTCTGGAGAATGTGCGTGCAGACGGGAAGATCGCCGTCCCGGAGGAGTTTGAAGATGTTCGGAGAATCTTCTTGGAACCCGAGATCACGGATGACTACTCGCTGAGATGGAGCAGGGTCGACGGCGAGCAGGTCCGGAGGGTTCTCTGCGATCGTCATGGCTTCTCGGTGGACAGGGTCGACGCTGTCCTGTCAAGGATTGCGGCGAAGCAAAACGTGAGAGCTCAGAGCAGCTTGGATTCTTGGTCGTGATGGAGCGCATGCTGTGCGCTCTGCCAGATTCCCGATAGAACTGCGTGGCATGATTCCCTGCACACTATGTTTAAAATACCTCCCATCAATATCGTCTAAGGACGATTGATTATGCGCCAAGTAGACGAGAATTACTCCCCCGCCCAGTTGGAGAAGGACGTGAGGGCGCAGTGGGACAAGGCTCGCATCTACGAGAAGGTCAAGAGGGCAGGCGAGTCGGGCAAGCCGTACTACTTCCTAGACGGCCCGCCTTACACCACCGGCTCGATTCACATAGGCACAGCGTGGAACAAGATACTGAAGGACGTGGTCGTGCGCTACAGGCGCATGCAGGGGCTGAGGGTCAGGGACCAGCCTGGTTATGACATGCATGGGCTGCCGATCGAGGTCAAGGTCGAGCAGACCCTCGGAATCAAGAGCAAGAAGGAGATCGAGACATCGGGCATAGACAAATTCGTCAGCACGTGCAGAGAGTACGCGCTCAGATTCAAGGCCAAGATGACCGAGGAATTTCAGTCTCTGGGCGTATGGATGGATTGGGAGAAGCCGTACTTGACGGTGGATCCCTCGTACATCGCCTCGGTCTGGTGGACTCTAAAGCAGGCTTATGACAAGAACCTGCTCGCGATGGACCTCAGGGTGCTCCCATGGTGCCCGAGATGTGAGACCGCTCTCGCGGAGGCTGAGATAGAGTATTGGGACGAGACGGATCCATCCATATACGTCAGGTTTCCCGTCGAGGGAGAGGCGAACACTTACCTCCTGGTCTGGACGACCACGCCATGGACCATTCCCGGAAACCTGGCCGCAGCCGTACATCCAGATCTCACCTATGCCGTCGTGCGCGCTAAAAGGGGGATGATCGAGGAGAACTTGATCCTCCTCGAGGAGAAGGTCGAGGAGCTGAAGAAGATTGCTGGCATCGAAGAGGTCAGAGTGCTCGAGACGGCAAAGGGTTCCGAGCTCGTCGGGATGCGCTACAAGCACCCACTCGCTGATCTCATTCCGCATCAGCAGCAGGTCAAAGGGAAGGCGGTGCACGCTGTCCTTGCATCAGAAGCCGTCACAGCTGAGTTCACGGGCATCGTCCACATAGCTCCTGGCCATGGGCCAGAGGACTTTGATATCGGGAAGGTGCATGGGCTAGAGGCTTACTCACCCGTCGACGAGACGGGCTCCTACACGGACGATGCGGGCGAGCACTACGCAGGCCGCAACGTGAAGGATGCGAATCCAGTGGTCATGAAGGACCTCGCTGAACGCGATGCGATGTTTCACGAGGCAAGTCTCACGCACAGGTACGGTCATTGTTGGAGATGCAAGAAGCCAATCATATATCGCACGACGGACCAATGGTTCCTGAAGGTCACTGAGTTCAGGGAAGACCTGTTGGCGGCGAACGCGAGTGTGAAGTGGTACCCTGACTGGGCAGGTGCTAGCAGAGAGAAGGACTGGATAGTGAACGCCAGGGACTGGTGTATCAGCAGACAGAGGTACTGGGGAACCCCGCTGCCGATCTGGCGGTGCGCCTGTGGCAATATTCGACTAGTGTCATCTCTTGAGGAGCTCAGGCTCGCGAAGGGGTACGTCGAGGGGATGGATGTCCACAAACCTTGGATCGACAAGCTCACATTCGAGTGCAACAAGTGCAGGAAGACGATGGCCAGGGTGCCGGACGTCCTGGATGTCTGGTTCGACGCTGGCGTATGCTCCTGGGCTTCTCTCGGATACCCAGCGTCGAAAGACGAGTTCGACCGGTGGTGGCCGAGCGAATGGATCACCGAAGCTCATGACCAGACACGCGGTTGGTTCTACTCACAGTTGGTCACGGGCGTGCTCGCGTTCGGCAAGTCTCCCTACAAGTCCGTTCTGATGCACGGCTGGGCTCTGACACCCCAGGGCGACCCGATGTCAAAGAGCGAGGGCACCGCGATGGATCCGATGAATGTGATCAACACGCTCGGGGCCGACTCGCTCAGGCTGTATCTGCTCAAGGCGAACGCACCTTGGGAGGACGTCGCATTCCAGCTGGAGGGAGTCAAGGCGGCTAACCGCACGCTCAACATATTGTGGAACGTCTACAAGTTCGCTGCACTGTACATGTCCCTTGACAAGTTCGATCCTTCCAGTGTCAGGCTGGACGCAGTCAAGGAAGACCTCAGACCAGAGGATGCCTGGATGCTCTCGAGAACGGAGTCTCTGAAGAAGGCCGTCACCGAGGCGATGGAAGGGTACGAGCTGCACAGGGCGGCGAGAGCGATTGAGGATTTCGTGACCGAGGACCTGTCGAGATGGTATGTTAAGCTGGTCCGCGATCGTCTGTGGAAGGAAGGCGAGGACAAGGATAAGAACGCAGCGTTCAAGGTGCTCCACGAGGGGCTCTCGACCGCCGTGACGCTGTTGGCGCCGATCACGCCTTACGTCGCAGATGCAATGCATGGAAACCTTAACGCCAGGCCAGAGAGCGTTCATCTTGTCCAGTGGCCGGCATTTGATTCCAAGTGGGTCGATTCGCAGCTAGAGGATGGCATGAGCCTCATCAGGGAGATCTCCGAGATCGTCGCGAGGATCAGACAAGAGGCGAACATGAACCTCCGATGGCCCCTGAAGAGAATCGTGATCAAGGCGCAGTCTGACGAGGTCATCGAGGCAATCATGGGCCTCAAGGAACCTCTGCTTTCCCAGAACAACATCAAGGACCTCCAAATGGTCCCAGTTGGCGAGGAGTGGGATGAGATGATCCTCAGTGTCATTCCCAACCCCAATGCTATTGGCAAGGTCTACAGGCAGTGGTCCAGCAAGATTGCCGTTCTGCTGAAGAACAGGCCTGCGAAGACGATCAAGGCTGGGATAGATAAGGGAGAGTACTCCCTTGGAATTGAGGGCCAGCTCGTCCAGATCCTGCCGAACATGGTTTCCTTCAGCTCGACCCTGCCTCCGGACATCGCGAGCGCAGAGTTCGGCAAGGGCATAATCTATGTCGACCTCGAGCAGACCCCAGCCCTTGAGGCGGAGGGGTTCTCGAGAGAGATCATCAGGCGCATCCAGCAGATGCGGAAGGACATGGGGCTCAATGTCGAGGAGTTCATCAGGGTTGAGCTCGAATGCAGCCGCAAGGTTGAGGGGTTCCTCGAGTCCTGGAAGGACAAGATCGCAAGGGAGACAAGGGCCAGGCATTTCGAGATCGTCGATGCGCCAAGGGGAGAGTACATCGTCGAGTGGAACATAGACACTGAGGCCCTCGTGATTGGCCTGACATCGTTAAAGATGCGCAAAGGGCTTGACGAGATGACCAAGATCCCCGGGATAACTCCGGACAAGGCCGTCAAGCTGTTCGACGCAGGTTACACGTCCCTCGAGGCGCTCGCGGCGGCGGGTGCGGAGGACATCGCGCTCGTTGAGGGGATCACGAAGCTCGAC
>CAYOXJ010000037.1:0-10301 GCA_964407905.1 uncultured Thermoplasmata archaeon | reverse complement strand
GATTCCGGCAACAGAGTGATGTTCGTCCACGAGAGAGACGAGTTGCAGCGGATAGTGTCGAAGGCCAACAACGCTGGCATCCAACTGGCAATCCATGCTATTGGGGATGAGGGGATATCCCTCGCCATCTCATCACTGGCTGCCGGGCTTGCTGAGAATCCTAGAAGAGACGCCAGACATAGGATCGAGCATCTCGAGCTGCCCCATCGGTCCCATCTGAGGGACATGCACAGGCTGAAGATCATAGCATCGATGCAGCCCAACTTCGTGGGCGAATGGGGAGGACCGAACGGACTCTACAGCGCCAGGCTGGGGGAAAAGAGGGCGGCAATGAGCAATCCGTTCAGAGATGTCCTGAGAGCTCGCGTGAGGCTAGTTTTCGGCTCTGATTGTATGCCTTTCTCACCGATGTACGGGATCCACTCGGCTGTCAATGCTCCTTATCCCGCTCAACGAGTATCGGTCGCGGATGCCGTCGAGGCCTATACTCGAAGTGCCGCTTTCGCCTCGTTCGAGGAGCAAGTGAAGGGCACGATAACACCTGGCAAACTCGCCGACTTGGTGGTCCTGTCCGCAGATCCGTTCTCGGAGTCTGCACGCATGTCGTCAATACGGGTCGTGAGGACTATCATAGGGGGAAGGGTCGTGTTTGAGAGGTCAGCGACAATGAGGACGTGAGACCATGAAAGAGAAACGAGCACCGGCCATGACAAAGGATATCCCCGAACTATCGGTGCCGCACTCTCAGGCGATCGTTCTCAGAAGAGTTTTCTGCTGCTGAGACGAGATAGATCTCCGTACAGCAAATGGCATGTTTGTCCAACGAAGGGCATGGGAGTGAGTGGAAAGAGCGCCTAGTAACCTGAGGGCAGGACACCATTCCAGTGAGCAGCATCGAGCCCTACCACGATGCTTGTGGTGTTCGCTTTTCTCTAGCACATGCAGCACACGGGTTGTCACACCCATTCGAGCTCTTGTCTTCATGATACTATTCGTCACAGAACCGTTCAGTGGAAAGATTCTATACCGACCAGCGCATTATTAGAAACGAGGGGAGAGCGAATCCATGTTTCAGATCGAGCTTGTCAAGGACGCCAATGCCGTCGGCGGAGCTCTCATGACTGCATTTCCTAGTGTTGGGATGGTCGGATCGATTGCGGGAAGTTATATCGCTGAGTCACTGAAGATGGAGCGCATCGCGTATGTGCTGTCTGAAGACATTCCTCCTGCCGCCTTGGTTCAGGAAGGAGTGCCGGCATATCCTTTCCGAGTGCTTGGCCACAACAAGCTCTCGCTGATGACCTCCGAGTTCCAGATTCCGCTGGTGCTTGCCGGCAATCTGGCAAAGGCGATACTCGATTGGACTGGCCCGAACGGTTACGACGTCATCGTGGGCCTCGAAGGGCTGATGTCGGGGCAGGACGTCAGTGGCGAGCAAAAGGACGTGAGAGTCTTCGGAGTCGGCACAACGCCTGAAGCTCGTGGCCTCCTCGAACAGGCGGGGATAGCGCAGTTCAAGATGGGCATGATCACTGGGGTCTCGGGCGCGCTCCTGAGCGAGGGAGAGCGGACCGGAAGGAATGTGATATGCCTCCTCGTGGAGGCGAACGCCATGTATCCCGATGCGCGGGGCGCTGCCAAGTTGGTCGAGTCACTGACCAAGCTGCTGCCGTCGGTCAAGATCGATCTCAAGGAACTCTATGAGGAGGCGGCTAGGATAGAGGAGAATGTCAAGGCCACCGTTGAGCGGACCAAAGAGCTCCTCGCAGCGAGACAGAGTCAGGCTGAACGCCTGGGGAAGTCGTACATGTATGGCTGACGCCCGTCGTAAGCAGCATCGCCTCAAGGATATTGTCGAGTCGTCCCAGTTCTGGGACGTAGAAGACATGCTCCGCAACTTCGACGAGGAGATGCAGAGGCTTGAACAGGGGATAGATCACATGATATGGGACATGGAGGACAGACCTGTCACGATGTGCCTCAGGCCCTTGCCAGTCACGCCGAGGTTCGAGCAGGATGACAGTGCTGACAGCCTCTCTGTCAAGGTCTTCCTGCCTGGTTTCACTAGGGAAGACGTTCGTCTCCAAGTGGACAAGGACGGGATCGAGGTCTTGGCATTGAGGCGGGATGAGTTCTGCAGGCCGTACTATGTGAGATTGGATGCCAGGGAGGTCCTGGACCCGGAATCTGCACATTCGGAGCTTTCCGAGGGCGTCCTGGAAATCAGCGTGCAGAAAGTCAAGAAGAAACGGCTGAAAGTCAGATGACGAATGAGGATTCCCGGGGACCGATAGGATTTCTTCCACGAATGTCGAAACCATTTGACGGAGATTGTCCTTGCGACACGTTGCTCTCACCAGCTAGGAACTGAGTGATGAGTCGATCGGATCGTTCCATGTCGTCTGTCTCCACTGGCCCATCTCCAATTGTCCAGGGAAGGTTTAAGTAGAACGTGACTGTACGGTAACCGTCAAGTCCAAGGGACAGTTTTAGGAGAATCTACAGAGTCACGAGAATGGAGGTGCAAGACATGAGCATACTAGTGCTTGGTGCCTCGGGGCAGATTGGCGCGTACACCGTCCAGGACCTGATCGAGTTCTGCGGGGAGAAGGACGTGATTGCCTCGAGCCGAAAGATGGGCAACGTGAAGAAGGCGATGGACGACCTCAAGCTCTCAAGAAAGGTCAAGATGATGGAGCTTGACGCGAACGAGACCGCCAAGGTGCTCGACACGATCAAGAAGGAGAAGGTCGAGTCAGTTATCAACTGCGCATGGTATCAGACTAATCTCGGCGTCATGGATGCCTGCTTGCGAGGCAGCGCGACATACACCGACTTGGGCGGGTTCTTCGATACATGTCTGAAGCAGATTGATTTGCACAAGAAGTGGAAGGACGCAGGCATTAATGCGACGATAGGCCTGGGCAGCACACCTGGTATGACGAACGTCGCGGGTGCTGCTGGAGCTAAGAGGCTCGACAAGGTGGACGCCATTGACATCGTGTGCGCGTGGGGCAACACACTGCCAGTGAAAGAAGCCGGTTGGCCAGGATACTCAATCAGGACAGTCCTTGACGAGTTCACGCAAGAATCGACCCAGTGGATCGACGGAAGGTATCAGAAGCAGAGAATACTGGGGGGCGAAACGGATGTCATCATGCCAGACCCCATAGGAAAGGTAAAGGCGTATTACATCAAGCACTCGGAACCCGCAACCATGGGAAAGTACCTGAAGTCGAATCGGGTGACATTCCGGATTGGATTTCCCGCGAATGATATGGCGACGTTCTTGACGCTGAGAGCTCTCGGATTTGCCGACGACAAGCTCTTGCCGGCGTATGGAATCTCGCCCTTGGACTACCTCACAGCGATGTACCAGAGGGGCGTTGCCGAGGGGAGGGGGGCACCACCGAAGGAGAAGTTCGAGTACGACATGTTCAGGATCGACTGTGCGGGGAAGAAGGACGGGATGCCGAAGACGGTGACCTACTTCATCATCACATGGAACGACCCCGAGAGAGGAGTTTCATCGGCGAGGGACACCGCAGTCCCGCCGGCGATAGTCGCTCACTGGCAACACACCAGCAGGATCAAGGAGCCCGGCGTGTTCCCGGCAGAGGCCACCGTCGAGCCGGAGCCGTTCTTTGTGGAGCTGGGCAAGAGAAAGATACTCGTGGACGAGCTGACCACGTCCACGACCAAGTACTACTGACCGGGTCGACCTCGAGGCCGGGACAGAGCTGAAGGGAGGGGCAACAGAGCCCTCCTGCCTTGAAATCCTATTGGCCATTCTCAGTTCTGAGTTTCTATTAGCTCTGCTTGACCTCCTTGCTCTCTTCTGGCATCAGAGCCATCAGCCGCGCGAGGGCAACCGTGAAGTCCTCGAGTCTCACATCGACGGCAGACGCGTCGACGGGGATCTTGTCCTGGACTGCACATCTCATATGTATCTGGCATTTGGGACAGAACATCAGCAGCCTGTCCGCACCGACCTTCTTCGCCTCCATGATCCGATCTATCTGCATCTTCTTTGCGTTCGCATTGCAGTTCGACCAAGCACTGACCCCGCAGCACAACGCCTTGTCTCTCGTGTTCTCCATCTCGACGAACTTCGCTCCGGAAAACGCCTTCGCCAGCGCCCTGGGAGAATCGTATACGCCCGAGTGTCTCCCCAGCCTGCAGGAGTCATGGTACGAAAACGCAAACCCGGCCTTTGCAGCTGCATCGATCTTCAGCGCGCCCGAGTCGACGAGGTCCTTGACGAAGTCCGAGATATGGACTAGTTCGAAGGGCAGATCGCCCATCAGGTCCTGATAGTCCGTCTTGAAAGTCCTGTAGCACTCGGGACACGTGAACACTACCTTCCTTGCACCTGACTTCTTGATGACCTCTATGTTATGCTCCATGAGCTTCTCGAAGTTCTCTTCATCTCCGGTCCAATTGAGATCGTGGCCGCAGCACTTCTCCTCATTGCTGACAACGGGCACTATGCCCGCCCTGTTCATTATCCTGACCGCGCTCTCGCCGATATCCTGGAGTCTGAGACCTTCTCGGTCGTAGAAGATCGCGTCGTAGTGCGGGAGACACCCTACGAAATAGAACACATCTCCCCTATCAGCCACCTTCAGATCCTCCTTGAGCCAGCCGAGTCTGTTCTGTTTGAGGTTGGCATTCGCCATGATTCTCTGAGCCGAGTGTATGAGGCCGCCCTGGGAACACAGGGGCGCCGCGCCGAACTGGACCGCCTCTTCCCTCATGCCTCTGATGAACCCACAGTAGTCCACCTTGTATGGACACATTGAGTCGCATTGCTCACAAGTTATGCACGTCCAGATATCACGGTCCTTCGCCGTATTGTCCACTATCCCCTCCATCGCCCTCAGGACTATGGTCCTCGGAGCGAAGTTGGGATCGAATTTGGCAATGGGACACACAGTCGTGCACTTCCCACATTCAACACAGTCAAAAGCACCCGTGTCGTCTATTAGTTGCTTCACGGCCTTCACTGTCTGCTCCTTCGTCCTCTGCCTCTCCCTCCTTCTTCCCCTTGGCAGAGGCAGCGGTCCCAGCGCTCTGACTTCCTCCACAAAGTCCTTGACCGTCTTGGCGAACTTCGCTCTCTCAGATGCGTTGATCCACTCCGTCCTCAGCCGCCTCGGGTCCATGCCGAGGATGTCGAACAACTTCTTGAGAGCGTCAATGTGTTCCTGTGCCTTTTTGTTGCCCGAGACATAGTGACAGTTGTCCATCAGGCAGCCGATGACTATCACGCCATCAGCACCGTGTTCGAAAGCGTCGATGATGACTCCTGGCTCTACGCTTCCGCTGCACATGACCCTGACAATCCTTATGTTGGCCGGGTACTCAAGCTTGTTCACGCCAGCGAGATTGGCCGACGGGTACCCGCACCATGTACATGTGAAAGCGATTATCGTTGGCTCGAACTGCTTACTCACGCGCCTCCACCTCCTCGGTGATTGCCCTTGTCATCGCCTCGACCTGCTCCGGCGTGAAGTTGTTGACTGTGATGGCCTTATTACAGCAGGCCACAACGCATGCCCCGCACCCTTCGCAGCGGATCTCATCTATTTTCGAAACCAGAATCTTCTTCTGCTCGTTCTCTGCTATTGTTATCGCCCCGTACTCGCAGGCCTTCTCGCACCTGCCGCAGCCCCTGCAGCGCTGCTCGTCAACGAAGGCGACTATGCGCGGAAACTTCGTCTTGCCTTTCTTCATCAGTTCGATCGCGCTCGCTGCCGCAGCCTTCGCATCTTCTATGGAGTACCGTATTCCCTTTGGACCCTGTGCAGTCCCTGCGACATAGATGCCTCGTCTGAATTCCGATGGGAACATCGGATTGATGTCCTTCATGAACCTGTCAATATCCGTCTGTATGTGCAGTATCTTCGCGATCTTGTCGCTGCCATCAGCGGGTTCCTGGCCGACAGCAAGGACGACCAGGTCTGAGTCGATGTTCAGAAGTGTATCAGAATCAGTGTCCAGGGCTCTCACGAAGATCTTACCTTCGTCCTGGACGATCTCGGAGATCCTTCCACGAACGAAGTTAATCCCCTCTTCCTTCGCGCTTTCGTAGAATTCCTCGAAGCCTCTGTAGGGCCCTCTCAGATCGATGTAGTGGATGTACACGTTCGCACTCGGGTCCAGCTTCTTTATCTCCCTGGCCTGGCCGATCGCATATGTGCAGCACACAAGAGAGCAATGGAGGTTCCCCTTGACCTTGTCCCTCGAGCCAACGCACTGGATGAAGTTGACAGTCTTCGGGACTTTGCCATCGGACGGTCGCCTCAGTCCGCTCCCTTTCTCCCTCTGCTCGACGATCAGCTGCTCCAGCTCGACGGTCGTGATGACATCTGGGTTCTCATAGTGGAGTTCTGCGATTCTGCCAGGATCGAATATCTTCGAACCAGTCGCCACAATGATGGTGCCGACGTCGAACTCCACGGTTCCGTTTGGCGTCCTGACCTTCACATGCCTGTTGCCGAATCCTCCTGTGATGTCCTCGATCTCGGAGTTCAGCAGAAGCTCGATGTTCTCGTTCTGCAGGACGTCTTCTATCTTCGGGGTGAACACGCACTCCTTGCAGTATTGCATACAGCAGATGCCGCAGTTGTGCGTCGGGAAGGTCATGCTGAGCTTGTACGACCTTCCTCCGAGTTCCCCTGTTCTCTCGATGAGATGCGCCTTGAAACCCTGGCTGGCGATGTCCAGTGCCGCCTGCATGCCGGTTACGCCGCCACCTATTACAAGCGCCGAGTTCCTGATGGGTATCTCGATGTCCTCGAGGGGCACGAGCCTCTCGGCGCGCGCAATAGCTCCCTTCAGCAGGCTCCTGGCCTTCTTCGTCGCGGCCTCCTTGTCAGGATGGACCCACGCACACTGCTCGCGTATGTTCGCCTGCTCGAATAGATACTTGTTCATGCCCTCTTCTTCGAGGAATCTGCTCACAATGAGCCCTTGTATGTTCGGAGAACAGGCTCCGACCGCGACTCTGTCGAACTTCTTGCTCGCATACTCCTTCTTGAGGAATTTCTGGCCCTCCCTGGAACAGAGGGCCTCATGGACGCCAACGGATGCGATTCTCGGGTCTTTCTTCAGCTCCTCGGCGATGGCCTGGAGATCTATCTTTCTGCCAATCTCGTCTCTGCAAGTGCACAGATAGACTGCAATGCCCTTTCGCTCAGGCCCTTTGCTCTCTTGCTGGCCCGTCATGACAGTCTCCTCGTATGATGCTCAATGATCACTGTGCTCTAGCACGAGACGAATTCCACTCCCTGCTCCAGCCTGGCCCTTCGGAGCGCGTTGTAGAATCCCTCCAGGATGCACCCTTCCGTCACGTAACCATAGAAGTCGCCCTTGTCAAAGACAGCGACGGTCGAAACGCCCGAGTTTGCCATCGCCTTGGCAACCCATCTCAGGTCAAGCGATAAGTTCGTGAGCAGCACCAGAGGTTTCGACATGATGTCTTTGACTTTGACCTTCGAAGGGTCTTTTCCTTCGGCGACCACCTTCGAAATCACGTCCTTCTTCGTCAGGATGCCGTAGGCATCGCTCTTGCTCTCACGTGGCACAAGAAGTGTGAAGCAGTTCACTTCCAGCATCTGGTCCATCGCCTTCAGCACCGTCGCGTTCCTGTCAATTGTGGGCAGCTCAAAGGTTTTTACGACGTCCCGGAGAATCAACAGCGGCCTGGTCATTTCCTTGCCCCCTTTGCCTTTGCCTTCTCGGAGATCGCTTTCAGGATGTCCACATCTGAAATGAACCCAAGGAAAGTCTCCTTGTCGAACACTGCGATCTTGGACACATTCTCGTTGGCCATCTTCTTGGCGACCCACCTTAGGTCGAGATCGAGGTTGTTCATCACGACCAATGGCTTCCTGGCTAGATCAAGCACCGGGGTGGATCCAAGATCTCTTCCCCCCGCAATCGCTCGTTCGACGATGTCCCATCTCGTGACGATTCCGTAAGCATCGTTGGGATCGGCCCGATCGACCAAGAGGAAGTCCGTCTTGTTCTCAACCATCGCGACCAAGGCATCCCTAGCAGTCGCGCCTGGCGGTATCTTGATGTAGCGAGATTGACTCACAACGTCCCTTAGTTCCACTTTCCTTCCTCCTGAGCCAGTGTGTGAACTGCGTTATTGTGGTGACCGTATAAAATAGTTCTGGATTGCGCATCGTCGTATTGCTAGCGCACTGAGATATCGCTTCGAGACAGGGTGCACAGGATTTGATATATCACTCAAGCCAATCGGCTCGAGGATGAAGGATGCCCTCGAACCGCTTTTCAGGCCGAAGTCCGTCGCTTTGATTGGAGCGTCCGCAAATCCATCGAAGTTGAGCCACATAGCGCTTCGGAATCTCTCCAAGGGGAAGTTCCGTCTGTATCCGGTCAACCCGAGGGAGACCGAGATACTCGGGCTGAGATGCTACCCCTCTGTCCTCGACGTTCCTGATCCGATTGACCTCGCTGTGGTCTCTCTGCCAGCGAGCTTGTCTGTCGAGGCAACGAAGGAGTGCGTCCGGAAGGGCGTCAGAGCGGTCGTTGTCACGTCATCCGGCTTCAGGGAGTCAGGACCTGAAGGGGCCGGGCTTGAACAGGCCCTCGTCGAGTCAATCAAGGGAACTCCAACTCGCATCCTGGGCCCAAATACGATGGGGATCCTCGTGCCTTCAATAGGGCTTGACACGCTGTTCATCCCGAAGGAAAGGAGCGGGAGGCCCGGGGCGGGGCAAATCGCAATGCTATCTCAGAGCGGCGCAGTTTCTGTTTCTTTTCTCGAGAAGGCTGCAGCATCCAGCACGGGCATCTCCTCATGCGTAGGCCTTGGGAACAAGTGTGACATAGAGGAAAACGAGCTGCTCCGGTACTTTTCGAAGGACATTGAGACGAAGTGCGTGGCTTTGTATCTGGAATCGTTCTCCTACGGACGTGAGTTTCTTGAGATCGCGAGGCCGATGACCAGGCATAAGCCGATTGTCCTGCTCAAGTCTGGAAGGACCGAATCCGGGTCAAAGGCTGCTGGATTGCATACGGGCGCGATTGCGAAGTCCTCTGACAGGCTAATAGATTGCGCGCTCAGACAGGTTGGTGTGATTCGCGCTTACGATGAAGAAGAGCTGATTGACCTCGCAAAAGCCTTGGCGTATGTGGGCCACATCAAGGGCGACAGGATATGTGTTGTCGCGAGCGCTGGTGGCTACGGTGTGATTGCCGCGGACCTGGTGGAGTCACGGGAGCGCGGGGCAGGACTCAGAATGGCAGAGCTCTCCGACCGTACTCAGAGAGAGCTTCGAGGAGTGATGCCCGATTTCTCCTCGACGAGCAACCCAGTCGACCTGACCGCCGGAGTGAGCGACGAGATGTACGATTCGGTTCTCGGGATACTTCAGAAGGACCCGGGCGTGGACGCCATAATGATGTCTCTCGAGTTGCAGCCGCCAAACGTCACCAAGGGACTAATCAAAGTCGCCGAGAGCAGGTATGCCAGTGGGAAGGTGCCAATTGTGATAAGCGCCTTCGGGGGCGATTATCTGGACGAGATGCTAAGAGAGTTCGAGAACAGGGGAGTTCCAGCCTATCCAAGCATATGGCGTGCGGTGAGAGCGCTGGGGGCATTGGCCAGACGAGGGGAATACCTGAGAAGGATGAAATAGGACGCTTTCAGAAGACCGCCGTAGGCACCACCGAGGGTTTCCTCCGGGCCTTCTGGAAAGGGTTTTTCGAAGTGGTTTGCTTCAGCCGCCAATCCTGAAGACCTTGGTCCCGCACTTCGGGCACGAGCCCTTGGTCGCGGGCTTGCCGTTCTTCAGCTTGACTTTCTTCGGATCCTTCATCTCAACGGACTTCTTGCACTTGACACAGTAGGCCTTGACCAAGTTTCCCACCATCCCTGTATCGCCTCGTGTTAATATATATTCTTTTGGATGATTTCCAGTCAGCCAGGTCCATGGGCCATTTTCTCCTATCTGGCATAGGGAATCACGCTTGCAGAGGAAGTCGAGGTTCCGCCCGCCGAAACTCAAATATACATCTCTCAGATGATTCCTGACGCAAGGGATGGGCGCGATGTCACGAGCTGGTCTAGCCACTGGGAAGAAGGACACTGACCCGGTGGCCGAAACCTTCTCGGCCATGTACTCAAACCAGGTCGCGGTCAGTTTCGGAAAAGGCCTGGCCGACCCGTTCGTTCCTGTGCTCGCAATTCGAATAGGAGCGACCGCCCCTCAGCTCGGATGGCTTCAGGCCGTGGTCAATCTCTTTCCTGCCGTGATGCAGGTGCC
>CAYOXJ010000036.1:0-10419 GCA_964407905.1 uncultured Thermoplasmata archaeon | reverse complement strand
AAGGGATGCCATCTTGAGGATAGAGAACGGCGAGATCGTTGGAGCGGTGAAGAACATACGCGTGAGCGACAACATGATGAATTTCCTGAAGAACATGGATGCGCTCTCGGAGGATACACAGGAGGTCTATTGGTGGGATGAGGCTTCTCCACCATCAACGGTGCCGACCACGAGATCCAGAGGCCTCACGATAACAAGGTCCGCTTGAGAGCTCAGCCAGATGTTCCTGTGGCCTCGGCGGGCCTCAGGAGGATCGCGTTCACGACTCCGTCCTGTCCCAACCTCGAGGTAATGACCGCCTCACCGAGCTCGGTCATGACCGTCGCGCCCTTCGTCATGATGTTGCGCTGGACATAGTTTGGGTTCGAGGGGTTCGACTTGACTGTGAGGATCTTGACTTTCTTGATGGCCTTCGTCTTCGGATCGACCACATTTGCGGTGTCCACCGTCAGAAGCCTCGCCTTCTGGTTTGCCCCCTTGGTCCTGTACATCTTGACCTTCCCAGCTCCGAGGTGGGTGAACTGCTTCTCCCTGCCGATCTCGAACTTCCGCTTCTTCCTGGCGGCTCGGATTCTGCCACCAGAGGGCTTTCTTTTCGGCCTTCCTTGCCAAATGGCCATCAATGACCTCTCGGGGGATGGGAAAGTACGAGGTGTATTAAAACATTTTGCGTTGCCCACCAGCATGCGATTCTCTGTGCAATTTCACATGAATGGCCTCTCCGGCCCGCACGATGGCATAGTGCCCGCTTCTTGCAGGGCCTGGGTTCACGAAGACTATTCCATCCCGCTCTTCCTTTCCCGGCGATTCGTGAACATGGCCCGAGAGAACGAGCCTTGGTCTGAACTCGGTCACGATCCTCATGACGGACTTCGAGCCGAGCCTGTGGCCGGAGCGTCCCTTGTCGTTCATGCCATAGGCGGGGGTGTGCGTCACCATGATTCCGTCTGGAGCTGCGATGGACCTGAGGGACCTCTCGATGATGTCCTCATCCACCTCGAAAGGCATCTGGGAACTTGACGGCAGACCTCCCCCGAACCCGAAGATCCACCACTCGCCAAGAAGAACACGCATATTGTGCACGCTGGCCTTTGCGTTTTCCAGCACCGCAACCGTATCTGGAATGTCGCAGTTCCCCGGGACCGCCAACACTCGAATCTTGAATCTCCTGAGGAAGTCGTTGACGTATTCCAAAGAACCGTAGGTCGTGAAATCGCCGCACATCACAACGGCATCGTAGTCATCTGACGATGCTGCCCTCTCGAGCATATCCAAGGCCTCAACGGACCCGTGCATGTCCGAACAGACAAGAAGCTTCAATTCCTTCAAGGAATCACCATGGCAGGCTAATGCCCAGCGAGAAATCCCCGTATACGACTATGTAGGCCACGACGTAGCCGACCATGGCTCCTCCGTTCAGCAGGGGCAGTCCTGCCTGCGGGTTGCCCTTGAGGACATATCGCATCAGAAGAGCGAATCCAACGAGCGCTCCGGCGAGGGTTCCCAATGCTACCGTGAGGCTTGCGTCCAGGCCGCCGAAGGTTCCGGAGGGAAGGAAGTTGAACGCCGATGTAATCAGCACTCCCGGAATGATTATGTCGCCGAGGCCCATGAACATCGCCTCCCTCTCCTCTCCTTCTTCGATCTGCTGCTTCAGAGGTTTCTGTTTTAGGTATGAATACCCCCACTTCTTAGGTATGACCAGCAGTATCGGAAGTCTCATCTTCGTCACACCATCGGCCAAAGCGACCATGTGTTTCGTGCCGTAGACCGACACGGCATCGTAGACTGCCAGCACTATGAGCAGTATCATCACGGGCAATATCGTGAGGGAGATCCCGAAGATGCCTATCACACCGATGGAGACGAGGATGCCCGCAGCGTCGATGACATACCACTCAGGCTTGACGATGAGATAGTACGTGATGGCTCCAGTCAACACGAGTGGCACGATCAATGCGAGCAGCGCTGTGTCGAACCTCACCGCCATGACGAGGAGCACATAGAAGATGGTGAATGCGACCGCGCCCAGGAAGATCATGCGAACGATGTCCTCGCGTCTCTTCTTGATGATGTACAGGACCGCGAACGTGAATAGTATCATCGCCGCGATGTAGTACAGCGGAATGAGCGGATCATTGGGGTTCTCGAAGGCCTGGTACTCAGGGCCGAGAAACGATGAGATCATGAAAATGGCACCCAGCTGGGCGAGGGCGAATATCAGCGCCATTATGATGACGCTTCTGACAGAGGCATCCATTGCTCCCGCTATTCTGGCGGGCTTTAGAAATACTTTGTGCAGTTTGGAGCTGGGCAACTTCCAAATAGCTACAGGCCGGTGTCCAGACCGTGGCAGAGCTGGAAGTGCTGAAGGTCGATGTCTTCACCCGGGAGCTGTACATGGGCAACCCGGCTGCCGTGGTCTTCGATGCAGACGACTTGGACGACATGCAGATGCAGAGGATCGCATCCGAGACGGGCTCACCCTGCACCGCGTATGTGCTCAGGTCCAAGAAAGCCGATGTGAGGCTCAGGTTCTTCTCTCCGTATGCGGAAGACCCTTTGAGCGGCCATGCGACGGTCGGTGCCCTGTGGTGTCTGGGGGAGAGGCAGGCTTTTGGGACGTCGCCGAGCGGGAAGCACAGGCTCGAGACCTCAGCTGGCATTCTCCCGTTCTCTCTCGAGGCAGGTCCTGAGGGGCTCACATGCGTGTGGATGACGCAGAAGAGGCCCATGTTTGCTCAGGAAGGGGATGTGAAGGAGGTCGCGAGCGCGTTGGGCGTGGGCGCAGATTCGCTCTTCCATGACGAGTTCCCGATGTGCAGAGGCTCGACCGGAATCCCGTTTCTGCTCGTGCCTGTCCGCTCCATCGAGGTCATGGGCAGGCTCGCCCCGAAGAGGGATGAAGTCACCGCACTGTCGAAGGAGTTGGATATCGCAGGCATTGAGGTGTATTCCTGGGGAGTGCTCGATGAGGCCTCGACCGTGCATGCTAGATGCTTCCTTCCGTTGCCGGAGATCGCTGAGGACCCTGCGTCTGGAATGCCAGCGGGTGCGCTCGGAGCATACCTGGTCGAGAACGAGTTCATCCCGCGAGAGAAGTTCGAGGGCATCGTGGTCGAACAGGGCCATTGGGTTGGCAGGCCATCTAGGATCTATGTGAGGATAGACAAGCGCGGGAGCACTATCAGAAAGGTTGAAGTTGGCGGTGCCGCGCGCATCTCCTTCAGGGGAAGGCTGGTCGCGCCGTAGCCCTTCTATCCGCGGACCAGGGTTCCGAAGGCCACCGTCCCCGAGACCTTTTCGATCTTCACCTTGACTTGTGATCCCTTTGCCGTTCCCGGAACGTAGATTATGAACCCGCCCTTTCTCGCGATTCCATCGCCCTTCTTGCCCACATCTTCTATCATGAGGTCGTAGACATGTCCAGTCTCGATCTCCTTGGCCTCCTCTGGCTTGGGCTGCTTCCGGACATGGACCGGCCTGTGGGCGCCGCAGGTCTCGCATACCAGGATGAGCACTCTGCCGTCCTTGACGATCTTCGTGTCCGGTCTGGTGCACTCTGAGCAGAGGACGTACTCCTGAACGTAGTTGTCTATCCTGTCCGCTATCTGGGCCGCTGCGACTTTGCCCTTGAACACGACTCTGCGCCCCTCCAGTGTTCCCGCCGTCCCCAGCTCACGCAACAGGTATCCGAAAAGATGCTCCGGCTCCCTCCTGAGCGTATCGATTATGTCTCCGAAGTTCCTGATGACCGTCGTCTTGCCTTCGATCATCACATCGGGCTCGGGCACCTGAAATCTGTCGTGCGATTCCAGCGTGTGAGGAAGCTTCTTCTTCGCTCTTTCGAGGAGAGTGTCGTAATCAAAGGTTCCTTCCGGGGCCATTGTGGTTTCATGTCGGATGGGCTAGTTAAACCTATTGGGCAGTGCCCTCCGAGACCTTGCGCTCTTTCGGGCCCCCTTGGGATGCGGACAGCTTCGCCTCTGTGCTCTCGAAACATTTATGGAGAGGGCAAGGTAATCACAACATTGACGGCTTCTCGTTGGCACGGTGAGACCGACGAACTTGATCACTCCCCCAGACGGTGAAAGTTCCCAGGGAACAAGAGATCCAAGAGAGAGGAAGTTCCAAGCTCTCGAAGCATTATCCGACCCGATCTCTGTCGTCGACAGGGACCTCAATATCGTCTTTCTGAATAGCAAGATGAGAACTCTTGTTGGCGATCTCGTGGGCATGAAGTGCTCCGAGACAGTGCTCGGATCCCCGGACATCTGTTCATACTGCCCTGTGACATGCGATTGGGACTACTCGAGGGGCCCCTTGGTGAGAAGGGCGAAGGACCTGGAGGGGAGGCTATGCGAATATGTCGTCACGAGGTATGCGGACCCCGAAACGGGGGAGTTGTTCTGGATCTCGATCGAACGGGATATAACGGAGAAGAGCAGGATCGAGACGAGGCTCAAGACTCTCGCGGCCGCTTTCGATCAGATGGCAGAGGCTGTGTGCGTCGCTGACACAGAAGGCCGCCTGGTGTACTTGAACAAGGCATATGTCCAGCTCACCGGGTACGATGACAAACGCGTCGCTGGTCTGAGCATGACTGACGTCTCGAGCCCCGGCTCTGGCGGGACGATGCAGACCATAATGAAGGCTGCGCTGGACCGAGTGTGGGAGGGCGAGATGACCGGTCTCAGAAAGGACAGCACCAGGTACTACACCCGGGTCTGCGCGAAACCTGTGCGGGACGAGTCGGGGTCAATCCTTGGCGTTGTGGGAATTCTGCGGGACGTCACCCGTCAGAGGACTGAGAGAGTGGAGCAGGAGAAGTACACCTCCCAGCTCGAGGCCAGAATGGAGGCGAGGACGACCGAACTCGCCAGAAAGGTCAGCCAGCTCACGACGATAAACAAGATCGGGAGGGTCGTCACATCGATTCTTGACCTCGATGAGCTGATGAACGAGTTCGTCAAGTCCATCGCACAGGGCTTCGGCTATCAACACGTTATCATCATGATGGTCGACAAGGAACGGGGAGATCTGTTCCTCAAGGCAGTGTATGGACGTCAGATGGATCTCATACCGAAGGAGATGAGACAGAAACTCAAGGAAGGGATCATCGGACACGCTGCGTACTTTGGCGAGACGCTCGTGAGCGGAGATGTGGATGCGGATCCAAGATACATCAGAAAGTACCTCATCGGCACGAAGTCGGAGCTGGCGGTGCCCGTGACGTTCAGGGGGGAGATACTTGGGGTTCTCGATGTCCAAAGCGATGTCAGAGATGCGTTCACCAGGAATGATGTCAGCATCCTCGAAATGCTATCGGACATGCTCGCGACTTCGTTGACAAACGCGAGGATATACACGGAGTCCAAGGAGAGGGAGGCCGCTCTTTCAGTACTCGACAGAATCAGCAAACAGATCTCGTATCGGCTGGAACCGAGCGTCGTGCTGGACCAGGTCGCGCGTGACGCGGCGACGCTCCTCAAGGCAGAGAAGGCCGTCGTGGGCCTCGTGGACAGGCCATCGAACTCGATCAGCTGGGTCGCACCTTATCGCATGGACAAGGAGAAGCTCAAGTCGCTGAAGTTCAGCGCGGAACGCGGCGTGACCGGGCGTGCGCTGAAGTGGCTGAAGACCGAGATCGCGAATGACTACATCACTGATCCGGACGCGAGCGAACGGGATGCCGAGGCATTTGACATCAGGTCAATGGTCAGCGCGCCGTTGACGATCGAAGGCAGAGGCATAGGTGTCATCAATGTTTACAACAAGATGGGAGACATACCATTCACTAAGAGCGATGCGTTATTCCTCTCTTCGCTGGCCGATCACGCGGCCATCGCTTTGGAGAACGCAAACCTGCTGTCCTCTCTGAACCAGCGGGTGCATTCCCAGCTGACTCTGCTCGAGACGGCCATTACGATGCAGAGACAGATAGACTCGAGCGGCACGTATGAACTGGTCGCTGACAGGTTGCGAGAGGTCGTCTCCTACGACGCCCTGACTTTTTACAAGGTGGATCATGATAAGAAAATGCTGGTACCAGTTCTCGCTCGAGGACCGTATGTCGAGGAGATCATGGCGGACACATTCCCGGTCGGCTCCGGGATCACGGGCCATGTGGCCAAGACCGGCAATCCGGAGCTGGTCAATGATACCACGAGCGATTCGCGCGTCATGCAAGTCCCAGGTACGCCCGACGAGAGAGAGGCGATGATGGCCATCCCGCTGGTGGGCAAGGACCGCGTGATCGGTGTTCTCGCTCTCTATCGCGAGGGCGTCGCGGAGTTCACCCCTCAAGAGTTCGAGATTGCCCAGCTCTTCGCAAGCCAGGCCTCGGTCGCTATCGAGAACGCTGAGCTGTACAGGACCAGGGAGATGCTGCTCGTCGACAGCAGGCGAAAGGTCGAGCAGATGGCGAAGGTCCTCGAGCTCACGACCTCGGTCATGTACATGGACGATCTTGACAGGCTTCTCCAGAAGATGTGCGAAGTGGTCGTGCAGTCCTTCAGATTCCGAAGGGCTTCGATTGGATTGCTAGATCTGGAGAACGAAGTGTTCGTGATCAGGGCAATTGCAGGCTATCCAGACTGGGTGAAGAAGGGTTCCACGAGGCCCATGAACATAGTGCTTGAGGACCTCGACGACAAGTACAAGATTGGGGCGACCAGCTACTATCTCAAGTACGAGCAGCAGAAGTTCGGCATTGAAGCGTTTGCGTTTCTTGCGCATCCGGAGGAAGCGGACAAGCTAAGGGCGGCTCCCGATGCTTGGCACGAGCGCGATATACTGATGACGGCGTTCAGGGACAGGAGCGGAAGACTCTCTGGCTACATGTTGGTAGATGAGCCAAACGACCTCAAGATACCCTCTCTGGACCAGATCGAGGTATTGGAGATCCTCGCAGGGATTGCATCGATTGCTGTTGACAATACGAAGGTGTACGAGAAGCAGGTCTTGGCCGCGAACGAGATAGCCCTTCTGAATGACCTCATGACCCACGACATCAACAACTTCAACCAGGGAATCATGGGCTACATCGAACTTCTGCTTCAGGACAAGCGCCTTGATGAGAACCAGAGGAAGTATGCTGATCGCGCATTGCTGCAGGTCAGGAACAATGCCAGGCTGATTGACAATATCAGGAAGCTCGCCAAAATCCGCATGACGTCGGATGCAGACCTCGTTCCGATGGACATACAGAAAGCGATCACAGAGGCCACCGATGTGGTCACGAAAGCTACCCTGGACAAGAGGGTGACGATAGCTTCCGCCTTGCCTCTCGGGAAGCACTATGTCATGGCAAACCAGCACGCGGGCGACCTGTTCGCGAACATCATCTCGAACGCGGTCAAGTTCGACAGCTCGAAGCGCGTGAAGGTCGACATCTCGATCTCTGAGGAGAGCACCGGACAGGGAGACTACTGGATTGTCTCCGTCATGGACAGGGGCAGGGGCATCCCGGACGATAGGAAGAAGGTGGTCTTCGAGAGGTTCGCCACAGGCATGACGGGCGTCAAGGGCTTCGGCCTGGGCCTCTCTATTGTCAGCGCGATTGTCGACAAGTACGGCGGCAGAATTTGGGTCGAGGACAGGGTGAAGGGGGATTTCACCAAGGGCACGGTCTTCAAGATTATGCTCCCGAAGGCAGCTCCTCCGGATGAGCTGAGCAAGGCATGACCTGCTCAACGAGGATCTACTTCTTCTTCTCCCCAGAGTGCCCAAGGGCCGCCTTGACCAGACCGTAGTGCAGGGGCGCGGGCCTCTTCGGCCTCGACCTGAATTCCGGATGGAACTGAGAGCCGATGAAGAACGGATGTCCCTCGAGCTCCGCAATCTCCATCTTCTGGCCATCAGGTGACTTCCCCGTGTACTTCAGCCCCTTCTCCTGAAACCTGTCAATGTAATGGGGATTCACCTCGTACCTGTGCCTGTGCCTCTCCATTATCTCCGTCGAACCGTACAGCTTCCCAGCCTTCGAGGCCTTCTCGACTATCACTGGTTGCGCGCCCAGCCTCATCGTGCCCCCCTTCTTCGTGATGTCCTTCTGCTCAGGGAGGAGATCGATGACAGGGTGGGATGTATGAGGGTCGAACTCGGTGCTGTTTGCGTCATGCATCCCGAGCACATTTCTCGCGAACTCGACATTCGCCAGCTGGAATCCCAAGCATACGCCGAGGAAGGGAACTCTGTTCTCTCTGGCGTATTTGATCGCATCTATCTTCCCCTCGATTCCCCTCGAGCCGAAGCCTCCGGGGATTAGAATTCCGTCCGCCTCGTCCAGCATGCACTTGCACTCGGTCTTGTCGATGTCCTCCGCCTCTATCCTGAGGAACTTGACACGGGTATCCAGCTCTGCACCCGCATGAGTGAAAGCCTCGTAATGGCTCATGTACGAGTCACGCTGGTCCATGTACTTGCCAACAAGGAGTATCTTGACTTCGTGCGTTGGGCTCATGACCTTTGCTAGGAATTTCTTCCATTCCGTCAGCCCGTCAGACTTCAGGCTCAAGTTCATCCTCTTGAGCAGGTAGTCTGTCAGCCCCTGGTCCTCTAAGAATATGGGAACCTGATAGATCGATTTCGCGTCTGGAGCGCTCACGACGGCTTCGAGAGGCACATCGCAGAAGAGCGCGATCTTCTTTCTCGCAGGATCTTCGAGCGGCTTCTCGCTCCTGGCGACGATCACATCCGGATGAATCCCCTGGGCCATCAGCTCTCTCACAGAGTGCTGAGTGGGTTTTGTCTTCTGCTCCAGCAGAGTTCCGAGGACCGGAACCAGTGTAGTGTGAACAAACAGCACATTCTCATGGCCCATCTCAGAATGCATCTGTCTAGCAGCCTCGAGGAAGGGCATCGATTCGATGTCGCCAACGGTCCCGCCCAGCTCGACTATCGTGACATCCGCTCCAGACTTGATTGCCACGTTTGAGATCATCGACTTGATCTCATTGGTCACATGCGGGATTATCTGAACTGTCTTCCCGAGGAAATGGCCCGTCCTCTCTTTGTCAATCACGCTTCCATAAACCCTGCCCGTCGTGACGACATGGTCGCTCGTCAGATTCGCGTCCAGAAACCTCTCATAGTTGCCGAGGTCTAAGTCGGCCTCGGTTCCGTCGTCAAGGACGAACACCTCACCGTGCTCAAACGGATTCAGCGTGCCCGCATCGAAGTTCAGATACGGGTCGATCTTCATTGCCGTGACTTTGAGGCCTCTCGCCTTGAGGACGCACCCTATCGAGGAAGCGGTGATGCCCTTTCCTAAGCCCGACAAAACTCCCCCGGAGACCACAATAATTTTCATTGCCATCTCACGGGACTGATAGTATGGGATAGTTGAACATAAAGCTTTGCTGCTCGTCCAAAAGACATTCGCGCCAGTCAGCCAATAGCCATCCACCCATATTCTGTTTCGACCTGTTGCCAGCCATTGCGTGAAGGGCATGTCCAAAGTGGGTACTTGGAGCCTTCGGATGCAAACACTGGGCTATGAATGAAGATGTGCAAGCTCTCGTAGAAAAGACCCCCATTCCGTTGACTGGAGCCGTCAACATCCTATCATGACAGATTTCTCGACGCCATGATCTCTTGAAGGACACTGATTGTCTGGCCAACTGCGCATGCGACTTCCCGGCTTACGTCACGCCCAAATTTCGTTCGCTTCGGCTGAATACAAACGACTACCGACTTCTTTCCAGACTTGCTCAAAAGTGAGGACATCAGCCCGACCGGGACTCTGTGAGTGGTTATCTCTGTGGACCTGATATCTTTGCACTCGACAATTCTGATCGTTCCTGGCGCCAACCGCAGATCTCCGGCATCGACGAATACTACTGTGAGGTCCTCGTCTCTCTCAGAAATGTCAAGTAGCGTGCCCTCGACGCCGTCGTGCTCGGAATAGGAATATGACGGAAAGTGCTCCCTCAGAGCCTCGGCGACCAGCACCCCGGCGCCATCGTCGGCCCTATCGGTGTTGCCCAGACCGAGGACATAGATTTTGCCATCGCCTGCAATGGCCTCGAGTTGCTTTCTCAGATTCTCTTTAGTGTCACCAGATGTGTTGCGCAGCTTATGCATGGGTCGTACGCCCTCGCCACCATCTCCAGCCCGAGCCTGATTTCATCGTCGCCCTTCTCCTCGGCTAGCATCCTCTCAGCAGTGAGCCTCATGTGCCTCTCGATGTCGTCTAGGTTCTGGGCAGTGGGCGTGATGATGTCAGAGACGTCAATCAGGCCCTTCTTTATCTCGTAGTGATGGTACAGTGTGCCCCTTGGTGCCTCGACAGCCCCAGTGCCAGCGCCGTCCTCCCTTGTGGGCTGCTCTATGGGAGGGTTCTCCAAGGAGGTGATCTTGTCAACCAGCTCCGGCATGTGCTCGAGCGACCAGACCATCTCGATTGCCTGCGCGAGA
>CAYOXJ010000035.1:0-10535 GCA_964407905.1 uncultured Thermoplasmata archaeon | reverse complement strand
ATATAGGGGACAGCCTGCCCGCCCAGTGTTTCCAGCCCGCGGACGAGCAGGGCAGTACCGGTGACGCCATCAACATCAAAGTCTCCATAGATAGCAATCTTTTCCCCGGAAAGCAGACCTTGGTAAATCCTGTTTACTGCCTGGGGCATATCGGGCAGCCGCCATGGGTCACCACAGAGACACGATTCTCAGGGAGCTGCACCAGATCTCGCCGGCCGAGATACTCGACAGATTCCAGAAGGAGCATCCAGAGCTCGTGTTCCGCGACGCAGATAAGGCCGTCGTGAAGATAGGCAAGGAACTCGAGGCGCTGAGGGCCATCGTTCTGTCACTCTGAGGTCCCTTTGCCATCAACACTAAGATGTTAGGCGCATCAACTATCGTCCTGTATCATGTGAGTTCTTGCGGAGGTGTTTGAGTTGAGGTTGAACACAAGAAGCGCCAGAAATGCCATGAAGAGGAAGCCGAAGACAGTCTGCCCCGAGTGCGGCAAGGACATTCGCGACCCCGACTGCGCCTACTCAGAGCATGGTCGGTCCTGAGGTTCCTTCTCATACTTTCTCTTGGAAGCGAGTGTCCACTTTTTCCTGCGGCCAGGGTGAAGACCACGGAGTCGAAGAATATCAAGGGGTTCACTGGAGAGGTGACGAGGGACAATGTCGCGATGATCGCCCTCATGCACAAGAGTGGCGTGCCTTCGCAATCGAAACCCGTCGATGGCTCATATCTTTTCGCGACGGACTTGTAGAGGATTATCTAGTGCCTAGAGGATTACCTCTTGGCGATTAGGCTTGTTGCTAGGCGGGCATGTCTCGATTTCTGGAGGCGTCGATAGGGCTCCAGAGCGAGCGAGAAGCGTGACCTGCGACTGCATGCAGATATTCTCCAAGAACCAGATGCAGTGGAAGGCGAAGCCTCTGGACCTCGAAGAAGCTGAGAGGTTCAAGGACAATGTGAAGGAGTTCAAGATAGCAGAGACGGTCATTCACGATTCCTACCTCATAAACCTCGCAAGCCCTAAGAAGGCCTTGCTCAAGCAGTCCCGAGAGACGTTCCTCGATGAGATGGTCCGGGCCAAGCACCTGGGCGTGCGCTATCTCATCTTCCACCCAGGAGCGCACATGGGCTCTGGCGAACAGGCAGGGCTCAGGAGGATAGCAGAGTCGATGAACTGGGCCCGTTCTGAATTCGGGTCAGGAGACGTACAGCTCGTGCTTGAGACAACTGCAGGCGCAGGAAGCGTTCTGGGGCAGTCGTTCGAGCAGCTCAGGAAGATCATAAGTTGGCTCGACGATCAGAAGAACGTGGGCGTGTGCTTTGACACTTGCCATGCGTATGCAGCGGGCTACGACATCAGGTCGAAGAAAGGCTACGAGAAGGTGTGGGAGCACTTCGATGATGTCCTTGGGCTCGATCAGCTCAAGGTGATGCATGTGAACGATTCGAAAATGCCAATGGGCTCTCACAAGGACAGGCACGAACACATTGGCAGAGGCCTGATCGGCCTCGACGGGTTCAGGAACTTCATGAATGACAGGCGTTGGGAGAAGATACCGCTTGTGCTCGAGACCCCTCAGGCCGAGAAGCAGTACAAACAGGACCTGAGGGTCCTGAGGTCGTTGGTCAGGAAATAGATACGCCCACCTGCTCGACGATTTCAACATCGCCAGGCGGCATGACACTCTGAATCTCCTCAATCGGGACTTCGAACACGTCTGAAAGCTGCTTGGCCACCGCATCCTTGTTCTTCTCACCAGGCCTGATTATGACGAACTTCTTGGAGCAGGCCTTGATCGCTCTCTCCGGCCCGCACATGATCTTTCTGTTTCCTTCGAACTCTATCTCTCCCACACCAAGCTTGATCTCCAGCTTGTCTGAGTAGTTCCTCTTTCCTCTGATGACAAATGCGCCCTTGGCGAGGTACTCGCCGCTCTGAGGGGTCTTGCTGACCTGCTCGGGAAGCACCCAGTATCCTGCCGCAGAGCCTATCTTCGCGCTCCATGCCCTCGATGTTGCCACTGCGAATTCGCACGCTTCGTGGAGCGTTTGCTCTGTGATGCCTTCTCTCATCTTCACGACCACGCTCGGAGCGCCATGGACGTCCGCATGAGCGTACCTGTCACCCGCATCGAGATGTTTCTTCACAAGCAGATCGTTGCCCTTGGCGTCCTTTCCGCCGAGGACGATTGCCCCCTCGCTCGAGACGAACCACCTGAACCTCTCGAACCAGAGCCTCTTGGTCGGTTCTCTCCTCTCAGGGGTCTCTGACTCCTCCACGACGACCTTCCCGTACTGATCGAGTTCCCTGCGCGCCTCCGCGAGCGCAGCGATCACACCCTCGAGTTTCTTCCTGGCCTTCTTTGCATTCTCGTAGTGTCTTCGGGCGTTCCCCTCGACGCCCTCCTTGAGGTCCAGCTCTATTTGCGCCGACTCGATCCTGACCGTTAGCCTGGCGTTCCTCCTATCATACGATACGAACCCAGGCAATTCCTTCAGGTCTTCGGAATCCGATATCTTCCTGTTGGCTTCTGCCAAGACTCTTGAGACTTCGCCGTAATTGCCAAATATGAAATCTCCCACAATCTGGGTCTCCCTCGCCTGGTCCTGGAGCTTCATGGCCGCGGCCTCTTGCTGCGCGAGCTTCCTTCTCAGCTTCTCAAGATCGACTTGAGCCCGGTTCGGCTTCTCCTTCTTTGGCTTTGGCAGGCGCTCGATGTAGCTTTCGACTGCTGCAGAGAAGGTCTCGAACTCCTGATGGCTGAGGCCGTTGTAGATTCGCATCCGAACGGGCACGACGTCTTCGATCGCGAAGTCTTTCGTGACAACATATCCTTTTCCCGATTCCGCGATCTCCTTTCTGAGCGCTCTGATGGCTTCCAGGATCCTAGATGATCCTTCATCATCGAGTTCCTTGGCCTTGGTAGCCTTGTCCAGGCCACTCCTTGCGCAGATCTCCTCGCTATACCTTCCGCCCGTGTTCAGTTTCGTCGCGATGGTCCTCACAAGATCCGTGTCGGAGGATCTCACGATGGTGAGCAGATCATCTGCCGATATCGTCATCGGGTCTGGAACAGGGGGCGGGTAGCGAAAGGGCTTCTTTGCCCTCACATCTCTGTATTTCCATGCGCGGCTCGTGAGCGGCTGGACTATGACGTCGTCCTTGACGAGGATGACGTTGCCTTCTGCGAACAGCTCGAGCACGAGTTCATATTTCTCTTCCTTCTCCAACGAGAGCACAGCTATCCTATCGAATCCCTGCTGCTTCACACTGGTGATTCGCGCGCCCGCAATCCTTTTCCTGAGCATCCTCGCGAAATCCGAGGGCTCTTGGGGCATCTCCCCGCTCTTCTCGGTCTTGAAGAGCCAATGGCCGACGTGAAAATGGACGAAGACCTTTCCCCCGCCCGGGGTCCTGACTGTGAGCACAAGATGGTCCAGGCTGGGATGATAGATCTTGTCGAGGTATCCTCCGGCTAGTGCTTGGAGATCTTTCACCGACGCATGGACGTCGAAGCTGCTCAGGGAATCCTTCATCGGGCGAACTAATCCCATGGGGGTGTTATAAAGAATGCGACAGATGCTGGATTGGCTAAGGTCATGCCGATGCAGAGCCAATAAGCTTTTAATACGCACGGCAAGATGCCTTGCGGCCGACCAGTCGGGCGCCACTGTGGCTTAGAGGTATAGCGACGCCTTGGTAAGGCGTAGGTCGAGGGTTCGATTCCCTCCAGTGGCTCTCTTCAGACCTGTCGCTTTGCTAAGCGTGCGCTGCCACGCGAAGCAACGAAAGAGCAAGAGGTTTCGGAGCGAGAGATTCCTGCCCCTTGCCCTTTTCTATGTCTCCTTCTCGAGCTCTTCGAACTCGTGCAAGACGTCGGAGGTTTTGGGCTCCTCCTCGACCTTCTCGCTCACCGCGCCGATGACGTCCTGCGTCTGTCTTCTCAACTTTGAAGTATGTCCTCCTCGTTCGGATAGGCAAGTCGGCTTGATAATCCGATCATTGTGGTCACATGAGGTCGAAGGCCAAGGACTTGTCAGCACGAATTGCGCGGATCGCGGGGAACGCTCCCTGCAGGATGGGGGTCTCAGTCAAGCCGATAGGCGGTGATGCCGTCGTAGGTCTGAACTCAGAAGAGCAATTCCCGTTGGCGAGCGTGTACAAGGTCCCTTTGCTCGCAACGCTCTTCCACAAAGTGTCCGTGGGTGAACTGAGTCTGGAGCAGAGACTCACCCTCACTGAAGAGGACAAGGCTTTGGGCAGTGGAGATCTCAGTTTCTACGCTCCGGGGGCAAATCTCACGGTCGGTGATCTCTGCTATCTGATGATTGTCCACAGTGATAACACGGCCACAGACATGATACACCATCTCATAGGGTTCGATGCTCCGAACAAGTACATGCGGAGTCTTGGGCTGAACTCAATAGACATCCATTGTTCCAATCGGGAGTATTTCCTGATATTGCTCGGATGGTCGAGAAGGTTCGGGGGAAAGGATCTGGCACATGTCGCGAGGATTTGGAGGAATCTGACGATAGGTGAGCGGCTCTCTATCTTCCGTGAGGTTCGCGAGGAGAACAGGGGAAAGCCTTTCGCGGAGATGAAGAAAGCCGCTCTGAAGCTCTGGGGGTTCAACGAGGAAAAGGAGACCAGGGGGATGCGGCTGGCGGAAGAAGCAATGGACAATCCTGGGAGCCCGTCCGATATCGCGAAGTTGCTGGACATGATTGCGTCGCACGAGATAGCCACGAAAGATCTCACCGAGCAGATGTTGGAGTACATGCTCCTGTGCGATTCGAGGGAGCGGCTCAGGGCCCTGCTTCCGGAAGACGTCATATGCGTGAACAAGACGGGCAGCGTGTCGGGAACCGTCAACGACTGCGGCATCATATACGCCTCGAAAAAGAACCAAGTTGCGTGCGCATGCTTTGCGAAGCACGTTAAGCACTCCGATAGAAAGAGAGTTGAGGAAGCCATTTCGAGAATAGGGCTCGAAGTGTACAGGGCCTTCAAGACCTGAAGAGGGATCTTCCTTGTCCTGGTTCGATCCGAGATACGATCCGAAGCATCAACGGCCAGCTGCCAGGAAGTGGGCGAAGAGGCTTACGAAACGGCGGCTGGGCCTCGTTATTGGGCCCTTGCTCTTTCTGATCATCGTCCTTCTGCCGGAACCTCAATCCATGATCGATGTAATTCGAGACCGCGCTCTCGACGTGCCGGACAAGTCCCCTCAGGTTGCACTGGGAACTCTGTTATGGGTACTTGCGTGGTGGGTGACTGAGTGTGTGCCTCTCGGAATTGCTGCTCTGATTCCCCCGATCGTCTTCTCAATGTCGAAGATCCTCACCTGGCGAACCGCTCTCACCTCCTTCACCGACCCGATCATCTGGATATTCATGGCAGGGTTCGTACTTGCAGCTGCTTTCAGGAAGTGGGAGCTGGATCGGAGAGTGGCTGTGCGATTCGGGTCTCTGTACAAAGGCAGGAACCCGATGATTGCTGCATTCTTCGTCGCCTCTCTGCCAGTGTTCATACTGACTCTCACGGGCTCGATAACCGCGTCGACATCGGTCGTGTTTCCGTTTCTCATAGCATATCTCTCGATGTGCTGCATCGAGCCAGGTGGGAAGTACAGCGAGGCCTGTATGCTCGCCCTCGCTCAGGCAGCGACTGCCGGGGCGATGCTTCTTCTCATCAGCACGCCGCCGAACCTCATCGCCAAGAGCACGGTGGAGGAGTTCGCACCTACGCAGGACCTGACATTCCTCGATTGGCTGGTAATAGGCACTCCCCATGCTATCATAGGCCTGCTAGTGACTTGGTTTGTCGTGTTCAAGGTCATCAGACCAGAGGAGAGGATCGTCAACGTGGATCCCAAAAGGCTCAAGGATGTCGAGAAACAGATTGGCCGGATGAGCAGAGGCGAGATCGTCGTGACGTCGCTTCTTTTCATGGCAATCGCACTCTGGATCTTGCCATCGGCCGTGAGAGTGATTGCAGGCTACGAGCCCGGGCTTGAGCAATTCAGCACTGAGCTCTCGAGAATCATGCCAGAGGCCATGCCTGCAGTGCTCGTGATTCTGCTCGCAGGCCTGATCAGAATACAGGGAGAGCCAGTGCTCAAATGGGAGGAACTCGCTCGGGGCATCGACTGGAATATCGTGTTTCTGTTCGGCGGGGGCATTGCTCTTGGCCTGGGCCTCGAGGAGAGCGGCTTCGCGGCCTGGCTCGCAGATCGATTGGCCGGATCTTTGGGAGACAATCCCAGTTCTTGGATGATATTCGCGGTCGCCAGTGTCCTCGGGTTCGCCCTTTCCTATGCCGCGTCTAACACTGCGGCAGCACTCATAGCCTGCCCAATAGGAGCTACTCTTGCTCTTGGAGCAGGCATCTCTCCTATTCCGTCGATTATTGGGGCAGCGCTCGCGTGCTCAATATCGAGCGCCATCCCTTCGACAACGCCTCCAATGGCGATTGTCTACAGCTCTGGGTACGTGAGGATCTGGACCATGTTCAAGGTCGGGATAACATCGGATCTGATTCGCCTCGGCGCACTCATTGTTCTCGGGCCGGTGTTGATCGACATTATCTTCTGATGGCGTGCGTGCGCACCACGTGCGCGCTCGACGTGCGCGCGCGTGGCTCCGGGACGCTCATGCTCATATGTTATATACCATGAGCGCACAATTGTACGTAACGGGATGCACTCATGCCGGACAGTCTCATTCAGAACGTTCTAGGCGCAGCCTCTCAACAGAAAACGAGCAACTTGCCTGTTGCTGAACAGCCGAAGACAACAGACGACATGGAGATAGAGAAGATAGCGAACCAGCTCGAGGTCTGCATAAAGCTCGTAGGCTGTGGCGGCGCTGGCTGCAACACTGTGAACAGATGCATCGAGGACGGCCTCGCAGGCGTTCAGATGCTGGCCATGAACACAGATGCCAAGCATCTGTTGTCAGTTAAGTCTCCGAAGAAGATGCTCATTGGAAAGTCAACTACCCGAGGCCTTGGTGCGGGCGCTAGGCCCGAGATAGGCGAAAAGGCGGCCATGGAGAACGAGCCAGAAATCAAGGAGTTCCTCAAGGACTCCCAGATAGTGTTCGTGACTGCCGGGATGGGCGGTGGCACTGGCACGAGCAGCTCATTCGTCGTCGCGCGCCTTGCGAAGGAGCTTCGGGCCCTCACGGTTGGCGTGGTGACTCTTCCATTCAGGTCAGAGGGCGAGCTGAGAATGGAGAACGCAATGAGTGGCCTATCGAAGCTCTCGAAGGTTTGCGACACCACGATAGTCATTCCGAACGACACATTGATAGAGCTCGTTCCGAACCTGCCAATCCAGGCTGCGTTCAAGGTCGGCGACGAGCTGCTTCTGCAGACCATCAAAGGCCTCACAGAGATGCTCACGCGAGCGGGGCTTGTCAACGTGGATTACGCCGACTTGAGGACCATACTCAACGAGGGCGGTGTCTCGCTCATCGGTGTTGGGGAAGCGGACGGGAAACCTGGCGAGAGAATCGAGGATGCGGTAGAGGAAGCGCTCGACTCGCCTCTGCTTGGCAAGATCGATCTGAAGGATGCCCGAGGCGCTCTCATCAGAGTCGTCGGAGGCCCCGACATGAACATCGAAGAGGCGGCTAGGGCAGCCGAGATCATAACGGAACGGATCAGGCCAGAGGCAAGGCTGATTTGGGGCTGCTCCGTCGAGCCTGATATGAGCGGAATCGTCAAGATTCTGCTCATTGTCACCGGCGCAAGGTCGCAGTACGTGCTCATGCGCGACGGTGAAGTCCCCGTCATATCGCGGACGAGCGAGGACTACAAGGGCCAGGTCAACGTGCCGCCGAGCGTCTATGAAGATCAGGACTTGTCAATGTTCGTGCGGTGAGAGCAATTCTAGATGCTGAGTAGAGCGTTGGCTGCCGCTCCCATGAGCAACGCAAGCGATATCGATGATGCTGCGACCATGACCGTGCTTCTGGGCCCGAACTCTTTCAACATCACTGCGAACGCTGCGAGGCACGGCATGAAGACAGCCATCACGAGGGCGAAAACGAACATCTGATGGTCTGCAAGCACCGATGCGAGATTGCTGGTCCCCCCGAGGACCATGAGCATCTGCAGGGCCATCTCTTTTCTGAGTATTCCGAAGACCAAAGCTACAGCGGTGAACGCTGGCAGGCCGAGGACGCTGGTCATGAATGGCTCTGTGGGCTCGATGATCTTCTGCAACATCCCGATGGCCATGAGCGCCTCGAGGACAACGCTTCCCGCGAGAAGCAAGGGGAAGGCAATGGTCAGGAATTCCTTCAACCTGATGTATGTCTTTATCGCGGTCTGCTTTCCCGAGGGCCATCTCATGTCAGGGATCTCAACGAACATGCCTGTCGGCTCGAACCTGATCGTCCTGTGCAGAAAGAGGCCCAGAACGACAAGCGTCGCCATCAGAATGACATAAATCAACAGAGCCCACCAGGCCCCTGCGAACTTACCGACCGAGCCGACTATTATCGCAGTCTGTGCGGAGCAGGGGACAGCGATGGTGATCAGTGTGGCGAGTATCAGCCGCTCTCTTCTGGAACCCATTGCCCTCGTCGCCAGCAGAGCGGGCACGTTGCACCCGAACCCGACAACCATCGGAATCACCGCCCTACCGTGAAGGCCAAACCTGTGCATCAGGCCGTCGAGCAAAGAGACGACCCTCACGAGGTATCCGGTGTCCTCGAGGAGTGAGAGCATAACGTAGAATACTAGAATATAGGGGATCACGAGGGCGAGCATCGCCTCGATGCTTAGCGAGACCCCTTCCACTATCCCAGAGGCGATATCGCTGTCCGTCTTGTCTGCGATGTCCCTGAAGAATGGCCTTCCTGTATCGTGATATCCTGCCACGAGCACGCTTTCAATTGCGCCGCCAACGAAGACGAGCGTGATGAACACGAGCGCGAGCACACCGACCAGTATCGGCAGGCCAGTTGCCGGTCTGAGTGTGAGGTCCTTCGTCAGGCTCCGCGCCTTCTTCGCGGTGATAGCTTTCCCGATGACCTCACGGGCGATATTCCCGGCCTCTCCGAACCTATCCCTTTGAATGTGCACGACTACGTCCTCACCGTGGCCTTTCTGGAACTCTTTCCTCAGGCTCTGGGCAAGGTTCTGGGCCTCGGGGCTCGCCTTGGAAATCACGTTCGGATCGCCTACGAGGAGCCTGATTGCGACCGCTCTCAAAGGCAGCCACCAGTCCTCTTGTCTGAGGGCCCTCTCCAGCTCTGCTAGCATCCGCTCTAGATGCGAGTCGTATCTCACTTGGAATCTGCTCCTGCGCCGAATCTGAATCGACGTGTACAGGAGTGAGTCGATACCCTCTCCCTTGGTGGCGACCGTTGGGATTACGGGCATCATCAGTATGCGTTCAAGGCGCGCGATGTCGATGTCCATCTTGCTCTTCCGAACGACATCGTACATGTTCAGCGCCGCGACGACGTTGTACCCCGACTCGACGAGCTCGAAGAGAAACACTAGGTTACGCTCCAGCCTCGTGGCGTCGAGGACCGCGATCACAGTCTCCGGCCGTCTCTCGTACAGCAGCTTTGTTGCGACGCGCTCCTCATCTGTGTTCCCGGCGAGCGAATACGTGCCAGGGAGGTCGACAACCGTGACTGTCATGCCCATGAACTTCGCTCTGCCCTCCTCGTACTCGACCGTGGTGCCCGGGTAGTTGGCACTGATCACTCCGACGCCGGTGAGCCTGCTGAATATGAGGCTCTTCCCTACGTTCGGGTTTCCTGCGAGGGCAATCTCCACGGCGGTCCCCTCCACCTGCGCCTTGTCACATGAAGAATGTCTCCGCAATCCCTGGCAATGGCAACCTTCGTACCCTTGATGCTCACGATTATCGGGCCGCCCATCGGGACTTTCTTCTCGACCGTGAGCTCGGAGCCAGGGACGAAACCCATGGACAGCATCCTGCAGAGCTCGTCCCTGTTCTGGGATGTCAGATGCGAGACCACGGCGGACTCACCCTCAGGGATTTCCGCAAGAGGGACATCCTCACTTGTGCACCTCTCGCAGGTTATGGTCCTCCTGCACTTCGGGATCTTCCGGCCATGGGGGCATTCCGACGGATGGTGCATCATCTTGCAGAGGTTGTCCTCAGCCTCGTCGGACAGGGCATGTTCCATCTTGCATGCCTGCTCATGGCGCGATTTGCCAGTAACGCCCACAATGTCGTTCAGAAATCTCTCGAGCAGCCTGTGCTTCCTCGCGACCCTGCACGCGATCTTCATTCCCTTCGGCCGCAGCACAGCCCCCTTGTACGGCTCGTGCCTGATGTAGCCCTGTTTGGCAAGTTTGTGGAGCATCTCAGTCACGCTGGCTGGCGCTACGTTCATTATGGACGCAATGTCGGTTGTCTTCGCGGAGTCTCCATCCTCTGTGAGGTTGAAGATGACTTTGAGGTACTGTTCCGTGTTCTCCGATACCATCGAAAGAGGATTAGGTCAGCCTAAACCATAAGGTTTGCCCCTCGCCAGCCCATGTC